>JALWPC010000666.1:5663-9870 GCA_026995265.1 Paracoccaceae bacterium | reverse complement strand
CCCGCCTCGATAAAGGCCTTGTGCAGCGGGTTGCTCATCGGGCCACGGGTGACGTGCAGGGGGCCGCTGTCGCCGCGCCATTCGCTTTGCCCGCCGTGCCAATGCTCCATGCGCTTGAAGTATGGCAGCACGCCCGCGTAATCCCAGCCCGTCGCCCCCTGAGCGGCCCAGTGGTTATAATCCTCGGCATGGCCGCGCACATAAACCATCCCGTTGATGCTGGAAGAGCCGCCGATAACCTTGCCGCGCGGGGTGACCAGCGAGCGCCCGCCCAAATGCGGCTCGGGTTGGGTGCGAAACCCCCAGTCATAGCGCTTCATATTCATCGGATAAGACAGGGCGGCGGGCATCTGGATCAGGGGGCCAATGTCGCTGCCGCCCGCCTCCAGCACCAGCACCGAATGCTTACCGGATTCCGAGAGCCGATAGGCCAGCGCCGCCCCGGCAGAGCCAGAGCCAATGATAATGAAATCCGCCTGCATAGCGAGCTCCTGTTGATCAACCGAAACCTTAGGCGGTTACGTCGTGAGCATCAAGTCGCGGCCCGCCTGATGCTGCTACGGCGAAACCGTCTGGCGGCCCTCGGAAACGGCAATCAGGAAGAATAACAAAAATGGCGCGGTTGACGGGGCTCGAACCCGCGACCTCCGGCGTGACAGGCCGGCACTCTAACCAGCTGAGCTACAACCGCGCAATCTTCGGCTTGTAAATGGCGCGGTTGACGGGGCTCGAACCCGCGACCTCCGGCGTGACAGGCCGGCACTCTAACCAGCTGAGCTACAACCGCGCATTTACATGGGCCGAAAGCGAGCCTTCGGCGTAGGCGCGTTTTAGGGGCCATGGGCGGGGGCGTCAAGCGCTTCCCGCTCTAATGGGGAAATTAATTGGCCGGTCTGCAAGCACCGCTCGGTGCCGCTGTGAAGATGGTAAACACAACCTTGGCCAATGGGGAGGTCCAACATTGCTTCAGGGCTGAGCCCCAGCCATATGCCGCGCAAAATGCGAGAGGTTATCCCGTGGGTAATCACGATGCTCTCCCCCTCAAGATCATCCAAAAATGCGCGGCAGCGGCTCTGAATACTTTGAAAATCTTCCCCCGCGGGCGAACTGAAATACTTCTCGAACCTATTCTCGGTGCGGTCAATATCTTCCGCCCCAAACACCTCCTTATAGGTTTTCCCTTCCCACGCGCCGAAATACACCTCTTTGAGCCGCGAATCAGGCTGCGCCCGCTGCCCCAGCGGCGAGAGCGCCAGCCCGGCGGTTTCGGCGGCGCAGCCAAGCGGGCTGGTGAAGGCGGGCAGGTGGCGGCCCTGAAGCTCTGCCCGCAAAATCTCGCCTTGCTGCCGGGCCTGCGCCTGCCCAAGCGCGGTGAGTGGTGAATTGAGCTGGCCCTGGTATTTCTTCTGCAGGTTCCACTCGGTTTGCCCGTGGCGCAGGATGTAAATGTCTGGAAATTCCGGCATTTTGGCCCCCTCAAGCCCCGCACCATCTGGTTTTCCGCCGCCCCCGTCAAGAGCCTAAATTAGGGCTTGAAGCTCTAGGGGCTAGAGCTTGCATAGTATGGCGAATCACATATGCACACGGGGGCCAACATGGCGGAACCATTGGAACTGAATGTCGAGGGCATGGATTGCCCGAGCTGCACCAGCAAGATCGAAGGCGCGGTGTGCGCCCTGCCCGGGGTGGGCAAGGTGTCGCTGAACTATAGCAGCCAGAAACTGCGGCTGGAGCTGGGCGAAGGGGGCAGCGCCGCCGATGTGCGCCGCACCATCCAGAAGCTCGGCTATAAGGTGCAGGATGCGGCCCCCGAGGCGCCCAGGCGCTGGTGGCAATCGGCCAAGGGGCGGCTGGTGCTGGTGGCGGCGGCCAACCTTGCCGTGGCCAGCCTGCTTTCGCTGGTGATGCCGGATTTCGCCGCCTATCTGTTTGCCATCGGCGCGCTGGTTTCGCTGGCCCCGCTGGCGCGAAAGGCCCTGAGCGCGGCGCTTGTCGGCCAGCCCTTCACCATCGAAACGCTGGTGACCATTGCGGTGGTCGGCGCGATTGTGATCGGGCAATCGGCAGAGGCCGCCGTGGTGGTGCTGCTGTTTCTGATCGGCGAGCTACTGGAGGCGGTGGCGGCGGCCAAAGCCCGCGCCTCGGTCTCGGCGCTGGCCGACCTTGTGCCCAAATCCGCCTTTCTGGTGCAGGGGGGCGCGGTGGTCGAGGTCGAAGCCAACACGCTGGCGCCTGGCGATATTATCGAGGTCCGCCCCGGCGGCCGTGTCCCCGCCGACGGCACCCTGACCATGGGGGAAACTGCCATAGACGAGGCGGCGATCACCGGCGAATCCATGCCCCGCCACAAGGGCGTGGGCGATAAGGTGTTTGCGGGGTCGATCAACGCCGACGGGCTGATCCGCCTAAAGGTCACCCAAGCGGCTGAAAACAATATGATTTCCCGCATCCTGCACCTGGTGGAAGAGGCCGAAGCCGCCAAGGCCCCGACCGCGCGGTTTATCGACCGGTTCAGCACCTATTACACCCCGGGGGTGATCGTGCTGGCGGCGCTCATCGCCTTCCTGCCGCCGCTCTTTGGCGCTGATCTGCAAACATGGGTCTATAAAGGCCTCGCCATCCTGCTCATCGGCTGCCCCTGCGCGCTGGTGCTCTCGACACCTGCGGCCATCACCTCGGGCATTTCTGCGGGCGCGCGGCAGGGCCTTCTGGTGAAAGGCGGCGCGGTGCTGGAGGCCATCGGCAAGGTGCAGAGCGTGGCTTTTGACAAGACCGGAACCCTGAGCGAGGGCCGCCCCAAGGTTACCGATATGGTGATGTTTCGCGGCTCTGAAGAGGCCATGCTAAAGCTGGCGGCAGCGGTGGAGGCGGGGTCTTCGCACCCGCTGGCCAAAGCCATTACGGCGCGCGCCGAGGGAATGGAGTTGATAGCGGCAACCGGCGCTGAAGCCCTGCGCGGGCGCGGGGTGCGCGCGCAGGTTGGCGGGGTGGATGTGGTGGTGGCCTCACCGCGCTACGCGGCTGAAATCACCCGCCTGAGCGCTGATGAAGCCGCGCAAATCAGCGCCCTTGAGGCGGAGGGCAAAACCGTGGCGGCGGTGCTGGCCGACGGGGTGCTGCTCGGCGTGATCGCCATGCGCGACGAGCTTCGGGCGGATGCGGGGCCCGCTATGGCCGCGCTGAAAAATCTGGGGGTGGCCGCGGTCATGCTCACCGGCGACAATGCCCGCACCGGCAAGGCGCTGGCGGCCCGGCTTGGCATAGAGGTGCAGGCCGAACTCCTGCCCGAAGACAAGCTCAAGGCGATTGAAGCGCTCCCCGCCCCCGTGGCCATGGTCGGCGACGGCATCAACGACGCCCCGGCGCTGGCCCGCGCCGATGTGGGCATCGCCATGGGCGGGGGCACCGATGTGGCGCTGGAAACCGCCGATGCGGCGCTCTTGCACGCGCGGGTGGCGGGCGTGCCTGCGCTGATCGGGCTTTCGCGCGCAACGATGAAGAACATCCGGCAGAATATCGGCATCGCGCTGGGGCTGAAGGCCCTGTTTCTGGTTACGACGCTCATGGGCATCACCTCGCTCTGGATGGCGATCATGGCCGATACCGGGGCCACGGTTCTGGTGACAATCAATGCCCTGCGCCTGTTGCGATACAAGCGGCAGCCCTGAGCCGAGAAGACGGCTCAGATAGGACAATGCCAAAACCTTGCCTTGATCGGCCATTTCCAGGCACGCCTCTGTAGACATGTCTTGTATGACATGTCTACAGAGGCGTGTCTAAATCCGTCCGTTATAGCCTAACGTCTCAATTTTGAACCCGGTTCTGAAATGCGCATATCCCCAATGTCGCATTACCCGTTCTGTGTCAGAGCGGATCCGCACATCCGCCCCAAGGCATCTACCACAAGCGCGATATTCGCCGCGCGGCGCGGGTGCAACTTCGCCAAACAGCGCAAGAGCTGACGCGCCGCGCCGCCGAGCCGAAGGCGAGGCGCGGGTCCGGTGCTTCAGCACCGGAAAAACCGCGGCATCCGGCGTTCTGTCTGCCCTAGCCTCGCCCTCTGAGCTACAGCATTCCAACCGGCCGACAAATATATGCCTCTGATGACATGTCATTTTTGACATGTCATCAGAGGCATATATCAAAACGTCGGCGTATCGTCAGGCGCGAACGCCCAAACCGGTTGGGCACCCCAACCTCACCCCTT
>JALWPC010000666.1:0-5563 GCA_026995265.1 Paracoccaceae bacterium | reverse complement strand
CGCCAGCGTCCCCGCCAGCCGCGCACCCGACATGCCCAGCGGATGCCCCAGCGCAATCGCCCCGCCATTGGGGTTGACATGGGCGGCGTCATCCGCGAGGCCCAATTGTCGCAAAACCGCAAGGCTTTGGGCGGCGAAGGCCTCGTTGAGTTCGATTATAGCGAAATCCGGCACCGACAGGCCCAGCAGGTCGCAAAGTTTCTGCGTGGCCGGCACGGGGCCGATGCCCATAATGCGCGGCGCAACCCCCGCCGAAGCCCCCGCCAAAACCTTGGCAACCGGCCGCAGCCCGTGCGCCTTCACCGCCGCCCCGGAAGCCACAATCAGCGCCGCCGCCCCGTCATTCACCCCCGACGCATTCCCCGCCGTCACCGAGCCTCCCTCCCGAAACGGTGTCCGCAGACCAGCCAAGGTTTCCAGGCTGCTGAGGCGCGGGTGTTCGTCGGTATCCACCACCGTTTCCCCTTTGCGGCCCTTTATAGTGACGGGCACAATTTCCTGTGCCAGCCGTGCCCGCGCCGCCGCGACTTTTTCCTGTGAGCGCAGGGCGAAGGCGTCCTGATCCTGCCGTGAAATCCCGAACTCCGCTGCCACATTCTCTGCGGTTTCCGGCATGGAATCGATGCCGTATTGCGCCTTCAGCACGGGGTTCACGAAGCGCCAGCCGATGGTGGTGTCATAAACCTCCGCCTGCCGAGAAAATGCCGCCCCGGCCTTGGGCATCACGAATGGCGCGCGGGACATGCTCTCGACGCCGCCCGCTATCGCGAGATCAATCTCCCCCGCCTTCACCGCCCGCGCGGCGGCCAGAACCGCATCCATCCCCGAGGCGCACAGGCGGTTGAGCGTGATCCCGGGCACGGTTTCGGGCAGCCCCGCCAGCAGCGCCGCCATGCGCGCCACGTTGCGGTTATCCTCGCCGGCCTGATTGGCGCAGCCCATGAACACTTCGTCAATGGCCGCCTCAAGCCCTGCATTCCGCCGTATCAGTTCGGCGATGGGTATCGCGGCCAGATCATCGGTGCGCACCGCGCTGAGTGCGCCGCCATAGCGGCCGATGGGGGTGCGGATATAATCGCAGATATAGGCGTCAGTCATCTTGGCTCCGAACAGAGTGCCCCTCTGTCTTGCAATACCCTGACCGCGCGGTCAACACTGAATACGTGGCGCAAGGTCAATTCTACTAAATGTTGCGTAAATAGGGTAAATAGCCTACTATATGGATGCAATAACCAAGCGAGGAGACCCCAATGGGCAAGAGAGACGACCTGATTGCACTTTATGCATCTGATCTTAAAGAAAAATGCGGGATAACCCCGGATATGGACCTGCTGAAAAAAGTCACCATCGGCTGCGGCCCGTCGATCTATAATGCGGATGCCTCTACGGTGGCAGGCTCGCAGAAATCGGAGCTGGAAACGGTGAAAAACAGCTTTTTGATCAAAAAGCTCGGCCTGAAAGACGGGCCCGAGTTGATGGATGCGATCAATGAGGCGATCGAGACCTATGGCAAATCCAACCGCAACAAGTATCGCGCGGTGATGTATTATATGCTGACCAAGAAGTTCGGCAAGGAATCGGTTTACGGTTAAACCATCTGCGCCTGACGGGCCCGCCTGTCAGGCGCTTTTCGGGCCGATCTTGTTGACATGCCCCATTTTGCGACCCGGGCGCACCTCGGCCTTTCCGTATAGGTGAATCGCACAATTCTGCCATTGTTCCAGATGGTTGGCCTCCTCCCCGAGCAGGTTGACCATCTCGGCGTCGCTATGCCTTTGCCCATCCCCCAAGGGCCAGCCCGCGATGGCGCGAATATGCTGTTCGAACTGATCAATCAGGCAGGCATTCTGCGTCCAATGGCCGGAATTATGCACACGGGGGGCGATTTCGTTTACCATTAAACCTTCTGGCGTCACGAACATTTCCACCCCCATCACCCCGACATAATCCAGCGCGTTGAGAATGCGCGCCGCCAGCAGCACGGCATCGGTTTGCAGGGCGTGCGATATGGCGGCAGGCACGGTGGTTATGTGCAAAATCCCGTCTTTATGAACATTTTCGCCGGGGTCATAGCACGCCACCTCTCCGGCGGCATTGCGCGCGGCGATGATGGAAATCTCGCGCTCGAAGGGGATCATCCGCTCCAGCACGGCGGGTGCACCCGCAAGCGCAGTGAAGGCTTCCGGTGCCTGCGTCGCATCGTTGAGCCGCACCTGCCCCTTGCCATCATAGCCAAAACGGCGGGTTTTCAGAATGGCGGGGGTGCCGATGCTGGCCAGTGCCGCCTGAAGCTGCGCCAATGTCCCCACCGGCGCGAAGGGGGCGACCGGCACCCCCTGCCCCTGCAAAAACCGCTTTTCCGCAATCCGGTCCTGCGAGACCGTGAGCGCATTGCGGCGGGGCAACACCGGCACGATGGCCTCGACAATATCCAGCGCCTCGGCGGGGATGTTTTCGAACTCGAAGGTCACAAGCTCCACCGACGCCGCGAAGGCGCGCAGGGCGTCGGTATCTTCATAAGGCGCGGTGAACACCCGCGCGGCCACGTCGCCGGCAGGGGGCGCGGGCAGCGGCTCGAAAATATGCGTTCTTATGCCCAGCCGCGCGGCGGCCATGCTCAGCATCCGCCCGAGCTGCCCGCCCCCCAGAATGCCGATGGTTTTAGTCACGCGCGGGATCCTCGGCGACGCTGGCGGTTTGTGCGGCGCGGTAATGCTCCAGCCGCGCGGCCAGCGCCTCATCCGTGCCCGCCAGAATGGCCGCCGCCAAAAGCCCGGCATTGGCGGCACCCGCGGGGCCAATCGCCAGCGTGCCAACCGGCACGCCCTTGGGCATTTGCACGATCGACAGCAGCGAATCCCAGCCCGACAAAACCGAGGATTTCACCGGCACGCCCAGCACCGGCACGCGGGTTTTGGCGGCGAGCATCCCGGGCAAATGCGCCGCCCCGCCTGCGCCCGCGATGATCACCCTGATCCCGTTTTCCACCGCGCCCTCGGCATAGGCAAACAGCCGGTCCGGGGTGCGATGCGCGCTCACGATGCGGGTTTCATGGGGCACGCCGAGCGCCTCCAGCACTTGCGCCGCCTCTTTCATGGTCGGCCAGTCCGACTGGCTCCCCATCACAATGCCCACTTTGCCTTCACCCATTTTGGCCTCCTGTTTGCGGGCTTGTAGCCGATACGGCGCGCGAGTTCAACGCTCCCCCTTGCGCCCTGCGGCCAAAACCCCCATATTTGCGGGGCGTTTATGAAAGGGCCAGCCATGGGCAATTCCAGCTTCGCCAACCACCCGTTTCTGCTCGGCTTCGAGCAGCTTGACCGCCTGATCGAGCGCTCGGCGCAAAATGACGGCTACCCGCCCTATAATATCGAGCAAACCAGCGAAAACGATTTTCGGATTACGCTGGCGGTGGCCGGGTTTGCGCTGGATGACCTCGACATCACCCTGGTGAATGCAGAGCTGCAAATCAAGGGCGCGCAGACCGAAAACACCGAGGGCCGGACCTTCCTGCACAAGGGCATTGCCGCGCGCCAGTTCCAGCGCCGCTTTGTGCTGGCCGACGGGGTGGAGGTGCGCCATGCCTATATGGAAAACGGGCTTTTGCATATCGAGCTGCGGCGCAATGTGCAAAAGCCGGTTTCCCACAAAATCGAGATCAACCGGCGATAAGGCCCATTTGCTCCAGCTTCAAGATCACCTGATGGGCGCAGGTGTCCACATCCAGATGCTCGGTGTCGATCACCAGTTCGGCATTGGTGGGGGGCTCGTAAGGGTCTGAAATTCCGGTGAATTCCTTGATCTTGCCCGCGCGCGCCAGCTTGTAGAGCCCTTTGCGGTCCCGCCGCTCGCACTCTTCAAGCGAGGTGGCAACATGCACCTCGACCATGGCCCCGAAGGCCTCGATCTGCTCGCGCACGGCACGCCGCGTGGCGGCGTAGGGGGCGATGGGCGCACAAATGGCAATGCCGCCGTTTTTGGTGATTTCCGAGGCAACAAAGCCGATGCGCCGGATGTTGAGGTCGCGGTGCTCTTTGGAAAAGCCAAGCTCGGAGCTCAGATTCTTGCGCACCACGTCGCCATCCAGCAGGGTAACGGGCCGCCCGCCCATTTCCATCAGCTTGACCATAAGCGCATTGGCGATGGTGGATTTGCCCGAGCCGGAAAGCCCGGTGAAAAACACCGTAAAGCCCTGCTTGTGGCGCGGCGGGCGGGTGCGTCGCAACTCCTCGACCACCGCCGGAAAGGAAAACCAGTCGGGAATCTCCAGCCCCTCGGACAACCGCCGCCGCAACTCGGTGCCGGAAATGTTGAGCACCGTCATGCCCTCGGCCACCTCGTCGGCGGGCTCGTATTGCGCCTTTTCCAGCACATAGACCATGTGCTTGAAGGGCACCATCTCCACCCCGATCTCGGCCTCGTATTCCTTGAACAGCGCCTGCGCGTCATAGGGGCCGTAGAAATCCTCGCCCGCCGTGTTCTTCCCCGGCCCGGCGTGGTCCCGCCCGACGATGAAATGGGTGCAGCCGTGGTTTTTGCGAATCAACCCGTGCCAGACGGCCTCCCGCGGGCCGGCCATGCGCATGGCGAGGTTCAACAGGCTCATGGTGGTGGTGGATTGCGGATACCTGTCCAGCACCGCCTCGTAGCAGCGCACACGGGTGAAATGGTCAATGTCGCCGGGTTTGGTCATGCCGACAACCGGATGAATCAGCAGGTTAGCCTGGGTATCCTTGGCGGCGCGGAAGGTGAGCTCCTGATGGGCGCGGTGCAGGGGGTTGCGGGTCTGAAAGGCCACCACCTTGCGCCAGCCCAGCTTGCGGAAATAGGCGCGCAGCTCGTTGGGGGTGTCGCGGCGGTGGCGGTAGTCATAATGCACCGGGGCCTGAATGCCGATGATCGGCCCGCCCAGATAAACCGGCCCCGCCGTGTTGTGCAGATAATTCACCGCCGGATGGGCTGTGTCGTCGGCCCCGAACACCTTTTCGGCTTCCCGCGCCTTGTCGGGCGTCCAGCGGTCGGTCACCGACAGAATGGCGAGGATCACCCCTTCCTCATCCCGCAGGGCAATATCCTGCCCGGGGGCCGCACGCCCGGCAAAGTCTTCGGACACATCCAGCGTGATCGGCATGGGCCACAGCGCCCCGTTCTCCAGCCGCATGTTGTCCACCACGCCGTTATAATCCGCCTCCCCCATAAAACCATTGAGCGGATAAAATCCGCCATTCATCAACAACTCGAGGTCACAGACCTGCCGCGCGGTCAGGTCCCAACTGGGCAGCTCGGCCGCCTGAAGCTTTAGCTTTTCGGCGCTGTCACGGGAAACGAACAATTCGGGGATGGGGGATAGGTTTTGCATTGTTGACCATGGGTTCGAGGCTGGAAATATCACCCTTTAGCGGGTTTTCCAGCCAATACCAAGCGCTGATTAACAAATCCATAGGGCGCAATGCGGCCGGAGTCAGTTGTGGAAGGATGCAAGCGAATCCACCCTTCGGGCGAACTTTCAGGCCGGAAAACCGCGGCCGCTCCGCCCAAATTAACGTCCTATATATTTGGTTTA
>JALWPC010000665.1 GCA_026995265.1 Paracoccaceae bacterium | reverse complement strand
ATTTGGAGGCGAGTACCGGAATCGAACCGGTGTACACGGATTTGCAATCCGCTGCGTCACCACTCCGCCAACTCGCCGCCAGTGGTAGGGTGGATTTAGGGGATTGTGGCGGGAGTTGCAACAGGTGATTTGCCTCAGCTCTGCGCCTTTTGGCGATGGGCCCAGAGGCACATGAGCTCGCAGGCCACATGCGCGCCGGCAATCGCCGTGGCGCCGGTGGTGTCATAGGGCGGGGAGACCTCGACCACGTCCATGCCAACCGCGTTTATCCCCGCCAGCCCGCGCAGCATGGCCACGGCCTGGGCCGACGTAATACCACCCCAAACGGGGGTGCCGGTGCCCGGGGCAAAGGCGGGGTCGAGCGCGTCTATGTCGAAGGTAACATAGGTAGGGTGGTCGCCCAGAATGGCTTTGATGCGCGCTGTGGCGGCCTCGGGGCCTATGCGGTGCAGCTCGGGGGCGTCGATGATGTTGACGCCCAGCGTGTCTTCGTTGGTGGTGCGAATGCCCACCTGCACCGAGCGCTCCGGCACCACAATGCCCTCTTTCACCGCCTTGTAAAACATGGTGCCGTGGTCAATGCGGCCCGGGTCCTCATCGGGCCACGTATCCGTATGCGCATCAAATTGCAACAGCGAAAGCGGGCCGTATTTTTCGGCATGGGCTTTGAGGATGGGGTAGGTGATGTAGTGGTCGCCGCCCAGCACCAGGGAGGCCGCACCCGCATCGAGAATGCCCTTTATGTGGGCTTGCAGCCTGGCGGGGAAATCGGCGATGCGGGCGTGGTCAAAGGCGAGGTCGCCGTAATCGGCGACGTTGAACTCGGTGAGCGGGTCCACATCCCAGCCATAGGGGGCATCGGGGGATTGCAGGCAGGAGGCCTCGCGGATGGCGCGGGGGCCAAGGCGGGTGCCGGGGCGGTTGGTGGTGGCGCAATCAAAGGGCACACCGGTGATGGCGAGGTCCACCCCGCGCAGGTCCTTCGTGAGCGTCCGGCGCATGAAGCTCGGCACCCCCGCATAGGTCGCCTCAAAGCTCAGCCCCTTGAAGCCCTTGCGGGTGATGGCTGTGTCAATCTCGGTGGCGGCGTCTTCCAGGGCCATGGGGTCTCCTTTTTTTGCCAGTGTCGCGGCAAATGCCCCGTTAGGCAAGCTCAAACAGGGTGTCCACAATCGGGCAGTCCGGCACGTCGCCTTTGCTGCACTGGGCGGCCATGTCCTGCAGCACGGCCTCCAGCCGTTGCAGGCTGGCGATTTTTTCTTGCACGGAGGCGAGGTGGCCGGTGGTGATCTCGTGCACCTCGGCGCAGGTGAACTCGGTGTTTATGGCCATGGCCAGCAGGCCCCTGATTTCGCGGATGGAAAAGCCAAGGCCGCGCGCGCGTTTGATGAAGGAGAGCTGCTTGAGCTGCTCGTGGTTATATTGCCGGTTGCCGCCAGCGGTGCGGTCCGGCTTGGGCAAGAGGCCGATGCGCTCGTAATAGCGGATGGTCTCGATATTCACCCCCGTGCGCTTTGACATTTCGCCAATGGCATATCCTCGCGTTTTCGTGATCTCGGGCATTGAAAATAATCCTTGCATCTGTAGCGGCTACAGATCGCATATAGGACAAAATCAAACAAAGCACGAGGAAAATATGACACTTGAGAATGAAATGCCCGGCATGGCGTCGGAGGCTCCCGAAGTCTCGCAAAAGAAAAAGGCGCGCTGGATGGCGGCGGGCGGGATTCTGGCCGCCATAGGGGCGTCGAGCTGTTGCATTCTGCCGCTGGTGCTGTTTAGCCTCGGGGTGTCGGGTGCCTGGGTCGGGAACCTCACAGCGCTGGCCCCGCTCAAGCCTTACTTTATAACCATTGCCGTGGGCTTTTTGGCCTACGGATTTTACACGGTTTACCGCAAGCCCAAATGTGCTGACGGTGCCATGTGCGCGCGGCCCTTGCCGAGCAAGCTGGTCAAAACCGCGCTTTGGGGGGCCACATTTCTAATCACGCTCGCGATTTTCTGGACATGGATCGCGCCGGTGGTGGCCCCCATCATGCTTGGACTCTAAACTCAACAAGGACTAACTCCATGAAAAAACTCTCTGCTCTGGTGCTTGCCACCGCCGTTATTGCCTCGCCGCTCTGGGCGGCCATTCAAACGGTCAACCTCTCGGTGCCCGGCATGTATTGCGCTTCTTGCCCGTTCATCGTGCAGGGTGCCATTCAGGAATTGCCCGGCATTCAAAGCATCGAAACCGACCTGGATACCCGCACCGCCGTTGTGGTGTTTGACGACACCCTGACCTCCATTGATGACATCACCTTTGCCACTTTGAGCGTTGGATACGAAAGCACCGTGATCGAGGGCGGAAGCTAGGCCATGGACGATAAAAAACTGCTCAAAACCGGCATTATTGGCACCGCCCTTGCATCACTCTGCTGCTTTACACCGGTTTTGGGGGTGCTGTTCGGCCTCGTTGGCCTGACGGCGGTG
>JALWPC010000664.1 GCA_026995265.1 Paracoccaceae bacterium | reverse complement strand
CAGCTCAAAACCGCGGATTTACTGGGGATTAACCGCAATACCCTGCGCAAGAAAATCCGCGAACTGGATATTGAGGTTTTGCGCAGTAAGAAAATGATGTAATATTGCAACAGGTATAAGCTTTGAGTGCGGATTCTGTGGCCAATTTGCAACATGATGTGGTAGAGACCGGATTGCAGCGCTTAATGCGCTGGCAAAACAGCCGTGTGGTAAAAACCTATTTATTATTGTTTTTAGTAGTTGGCGGGCCGGTTCTGGCCCTCACAACCACATTACTTTTGGGGGCCTTTAGCGGCCCGGCCAACCCGCAACTTCTCCGAATCATCCTGCTGGCCGACGTGATTTACACCCTTATACTGGCAACCTTCGTGGCGCGGCGCATTGTGCGCATTGTGGCGGCACGGCGGTCGCGCTCGGCGGGATCCAAGCTGCATATGCGGCTTTCGGCGGTGTTCAGTTTTATTGCATTGATCCCGACGGTCCTGGTAGCGGTTTTCGCCACGATTACGCTGAATTTCGGCCTTGAGGGGTGGTTTTCCAGCCGCGTGCAGCAGGTGGTGGGCAACTCTTTGGCGGCCGCGCAGGCCTATGAGGAAGAGCACCGCGCCACGTTGACGGCGGATGCCGAATTTTTGGCGAAATTTATCGAGCGGCAGCGGCCGCGTTACAATTTTGTTGGGGGTGGCGAGATGCGGGACGCGCTGTCGCGGGGGCAGGACACGATGCAGAAAACGCTTGCCGAAGCTTTTGTGATTGATGGCGGGTCCAAGATCATCGCCCGCGGAATTCGCAGCTATCTGTTTGATTACGAGCCCCCCGACCCCGCCGAAATCGAACGGGCAAAATCGGGTGAAGTTGTGCTGATAGAGGATTGGGAAAACAGCGAATTCAGGGCGCTTATGGCCTTGCCAGGCTACTCGGATCGCTACCTGTATGTGACCCGCGATGTGAACGGCGACATTCTGAACCTGCTGGACGAAACCAAGGCAACGGTGAAACTTTATCAGCAGCTCGAATCCGACCGTGGCAAGCTTTTGTTCGAGTTCGCGTTGATCTATCTGGGCTTTGCGGTGGTGGTTATTCTGGCGGCCATGTGGCTGGGCCTGTGGTTCGCCGAAAAGCTGTCGCGGCCGGTCGGGCGGCTGGCCAGCGCGGTGCAGCGCGTGGCGGGCGGGGACCTGAATGTGCAGGTGCGCGAAGAACAGGGGGATGACGAAATCGCCATGCTAGGGCGGGTGTTCAACCGGATGACGCGCCAGCTTCGTAACCAGCGCGACACACTGATTTCGGTGAACGAAACCACCGAGCAACAGCGGCGCCTGTTTGACTCGGTGCTGAGTTCGGTTACCGCCGGGGTGATCGGGCTGGACGAGGGTGGACGGGTCGAATTTATCAATGCGGCGGCCATGAAAATGCTGGATGTGGAGCAAAGCGAGGGCAGGGCGCTGGAGGAGATGACGCCCGAATTCAGCGCGCTTTTCAGACGGCTGGAGGCACGCGGGCATGATGTTGCGCAGGGTGAGGTGCAGATCACACGGCTGGGGGTCACAGAAACCTTGCTGGTGCGCATGGTGGCCCGCCACCCCGTCAGTGGTGAATTGGAAGGCTTTGTGATTACATTTGACGATGTGAGTGATCTGGTTTCGGCCCAAAGAATGGCGGCCTGGGGCGATGTGGCCCGCCGGATTGCGCATGAAATCAAAAATCCGCTGACCCCGATTCAACTTTCCGCCGAGCGGCTCAAGCGCAAATTCGGGCCGCAGGTAAAAGACCCTGAAACACTGGCGCAGCTTAGCGACGTTATTGTGCGCCAAACGAATGACTTGCGCCGCATTGTTGATGAGTTCTCTAAATTTGCCCGCATGCCTGCGCCGGAACCAAAACCGCTCGATTTAACCGAGCTTGTGAGCGGGGCGGTTTTATTGGCGCAAAGCGGCAGACCGGACCTGGTATTCACCAGCAAGCTGCCGACTGACCCGGTGGAGATTGTGGCGGATGGCACGATGCTGAATCAGGCGCTGAATAACCTGATCAAGAATGCAGGGGAGTCCATTGATGCCCGCGCGCAAAAGCACGGGGAATATACCGGCATTGTGAACATCATTCTGGAAACCGGCCCTAACAAACTGACCCTGAAAATACAGGATAACGGCATTGGCCTGCCCAGCGACCGCACGCGTCTTTTCGAACCGTATGTGACCCATCGGGACAACGGCACGGGGCTTGGCCTGTCTATCGTGAAGAAAATCATTGAAGAACATGGCGGCACGCTGGAGCTGCACACGGCCCCCGTGTTTGCCGGGTTTAAGCATTCCGGCGCGGAAGCGCGCATTACACTGCCGCATGTTGAAATTGCGAGGGAGAGCCATGAGTGACATTCTGGTTATTGATGACGAGCAGGACATCCGGGAACTGGTAGGGGACATTCTGAAGGATGAAGGCCATGACACCCGTTTGGCCCGAAACTCGCAGGAGGCCTTCGCCCAGATAAACCGCGCCGAACCGGACCTGATTATCCTGGATATCTGGCTGAAAGACAGTGAATTTGACGGCATCGATATTCTGAAAAAAACCAAGCGGGACAACCCCAATATTCCGGTGGTGATCATTTCCGGCCATGGCAATATTGAAATTGCCGTGGCGGCGGTCAAGCAGGGCGCCTATGATTTCATCGAAAAACCGTTCAATATTGACCAGCTTCTGGTGGTGGTCGGCCGGGCGCTGGAGGCCTCGGAATTGCGGCGGGAAAACCGGAGCCTGCGAAACTCCGATCAGGAAAATTGCCAGATGATCGGGGAAAGTCCCGCGTTCAAGGCGCTCAAATCCCGGTTGGATAAAATCGCAAAAACCAACGCGCGGGTGTTGTTAACCGGGCCGGCGGGGGCGGGCAAGGAAATTGCGGCGCGTTATGTGCATGCGCACTCGCTGCGGGCGGACGGGCCGTTTGTGAGTGTAAATTCAGCCAGCATCAGCCCCGAGCAAATGGAACCGGTGCTGTTTGGCACCGAAACAGACGGCATTGTGCAGCCCGGGCTTCTGGAAAAGGCCCATGGCGGGGTGCTGTTCTTTGACGAGGTTGCGGATATGCCGCTGGAAACCCAGTCGCGCATTTTGCGGGTGCTGGTGGAGCAGAGTTTTACGCGGGTTGGCGGGCATGATACCGTGCGGGTGGATATCCGGTTTATTTCTGCTACCACACGGGATTTGCAGGCGGAAATTGACGCGAAAAAGTTTCGGATAGAGCTTTTTCACCGCCTGAACGTGGTGCCGGTTGCGGTGCCACCACTGGCTGACAGAATCGAGGATATTGCTCTGCTTTCCAATCACTTTGTGGATATTCTCAACAAAAACCAGGGCCTGGCCAGGCGCGAGATTTCCGCCGAAGCCCTAAAGCAATTGCAAACGACCCCGTGGCCCGGCAATATCCGCCAGTTGCGCAACACCCTGGAGCGCCTGCTGATATTGGGGCCGGAAACGGGGCCTATCATGCCGGACGAGCTTCCGGTTGGTGGCGAGACACCTGCGGGCGCCGAGCCCGCCAGCAAAATACGTCCGGAAATGATGGCGCTGTCCCTGCGGGATGCACGGCTGGCCTTCGAGATAGACTATCTGACCGCCCAGATCGCGCGCTTCAAGGGCAACATTTCCCAAACCGCCAAATTTGTGGGCATGGAGCGCTCGGCCCTGCATCGGAAGCTGAAAACATTGGGGATTGCGGGGTCGTTCAACCAAAATTAGGTTTGACGCCGATGCACGGGCCGCGCATAGTCGGCGGCGAGAAAAAACGGGATTGACGAATGAAAGTTATCATATGCGGCGCCGGGCAGGTTGGCTGGCAAATCGCGCGGCATCTCTCGCGTGAAAACAACGATGTAACGGTTGTTGATAAAGACGAAACGCTGATCCGGCGCATTTCCGAAGCGTTGGACGTTAGCGGCATTGCCGGTTTTGCCTCTTACCCCGACGTGCTGGAAGAGGCCGGGGCCAAAGATGCCGACATGATCATTGCGGCCACCTTCGCCGACGAGGTGAACATGGTCACCTGTCAGGTAGCGCACTCGATGTTTGGGATCCCGCGCAAAATCGCCCGGCTGAGGGCGCAAAGCTATCTGGATGCGATTTACTCGGACCTTTACCGGCAGGACCACATGCCCATCGACGTGGTGATCTCGCCCGAGCGGGAGGTGGCCAGAGCGGCCATGCGACGTATGGAAATACCCGCCGCCTTTGACACAGAGCGCTTTCTGGACGGGGAGGCGGACATGCTGGGCATCAGCATTGCAGAGGATTGCCCGGTAATCAACACCCCGCTGCGCCAGCTTACCGAGCTTTTTTCTACGTTAAAAGCCGTGGTTGTCGGCGTGCAACGCAAGGCCAGAATGTTTGTGCCCGAAACCGGAGACCAGCTTTTCCCCGGCGACCAGATTTACATCATCACCGCCCATAGCGACGTGCCGCGCACCCTTGAGATTTTTGGCAAGACCCGGAAAAAGGGGGAGCGGGCGATTGTGATCGGCGGCGGCAATGTGGGGCTGGATGTGGCGCAAAAGCTGGAAAGCGGCGAACGGCGGGTGCGGGTCAAGCTGGTAGAGCGGGATCGCGATGTGGCGGAAAGGGCGGCCGACGCTTTGGAGCGCACCATTGTGCTGCACGGGGACGGGCTGGATATGGAGCTTCTGGAAGAAGCCAATATCGAGAACACCGATGCTTTGCTCGCCGTTACCGATGACGACAAAACCAATCTGCTGTCCTGCGCGCGGGCCAAGGCCATGGGCTGCCCTCTGGTGATCGCGCTGGTGAATGACCCGAGCCTCGCCAACCTGATGGCACCACTTGGCATTGACGCCTATATCAACCCGCGCACCACCACAGTAAGCTCTATCCTGCGTCACATCCGCCACGGCCGCATCCGCGCGGTTTACTCGGTGGGCGACGCCGAGGCCGAGGTGATCGAGGCGCAGGTGATGGGCACCTCGGTGCTGGCGGGTAAAACCATTCGCGATGTCGACTGGCCCGAGGGGGCCAAGGTGGGCATGGTGATGAAAAACGGCGGGCTTCATGTGCCGCGCGGCGATACCAAGCTGGAGGAGGGCGATATTTTGATCGTGTTTGCGCTGGCGGCAGATGTGCCACGGGTGGAACATCTGTTTCAGGTTTCACCGGAATTTTTCTAGGTGTTAGCCGCGCTGCGAAAATATCCGTTTTTTGTGCTGCTGATGATGATCGGCGCGCTGGCCATGCTGGTGCCCGCGGCCCATGCCGCCAAACAGCAGGACTGGCATATCGCACGGGTGTTTTTCCAGTATAGTATGCTTATTCTGGCCTTTTCGGTGCTGCTGGGCACGGCGATGATGAACCGGACTCCGCGCAATGTTTCCCGCACCAACCTGATCACGCTGATCCTCGCCTTTGCCCTGCTGCCCGCCTTTCTGGCTCTGCCATTTGCGCAAACCCTGCCTTATTTGGGCTTCAAGCGGGCTTATTTCGAGATGCTCTCTTGCTTTACCACCACAGGGGCCACCTTGTTTGACGACCCGTTCCGCATATCGGAATCCCTGCATCTGTGGCGCGGGCTGGTTGGCTGGCTGGGTGGTTTTTTTATGCTGGTGGTGGCGGTTTCGGTGCTGGAGCCGCTGAATATCGGCGGCTTTGAAATGCGCGCCACCATGGTGGCAGGGCAGGGCGCGGCGCTGCGGATGGAAAACACGGCCCGCATCCTGCGGGCGGTGCGGCTGCTGCTGCCGCCTTATGTGCTGTTCACCGCCCTGCTGGCGCTGCTGCTGATCCTGAGCGGCGAGCGTGTGTTTATCGCCACCATCCACGCCATGAGCACCCTTGCCACCAGCGCCATTTCGCCGGTGGGCGGTATTGCCGGAGGGCAGGGCGGCTGGGGCGGCGAGGTGCTGATTGCGGTGTTTTTGCTGATTGCGGTGTCGTCGCGGCTTATGACCCTGAACCTGCCGCGCGCCCTCGCCACCGCACCCAAAGACCCGGAGGTCCAGCTGGCCATGCTGATGATTCTCCTGCTGCCGATATTGGTGTTTGCCCGCCACTGGATTGCCGCGCTGGAGGTCTCGACCGGCTCCGATGTGGCGGCGGGGTTCAGCGCCTATTGGGGGGCGCTGTTCAATACGGTTTCCTACCTCACCACCACCGGCTTTGACAGCAGCCACTGGCAAACTGCGCAAAGCTGGTCGGGGCTGCGTGCCTCGGGCATTTTGCTCTTCGGGCTGGCGGTGATGGGCGGCGGGGTGGCCACCACGGCGGGCGGGGTGAAACTGTTGCGGATTTATGCGCTCTACCGCCACGGGGTGCGGGAGCTGGAGCGCCTTGTGAACCCCAGTTCCGTGGGCCGCTCGGGCACGTCCACGCGGCGGTTCCGGCGGCAGGGGGCCGAACTGGCCTGGGTGTTCCTGATCCTTTTTTTAATGTCAATCACCCTGGCCGCCCTGGCCCTTTCCCTGCTCGAAATCCCGTTTGAAAACGCCCTGGCACTCTCGATTGCCAGCCTCACCAACACCGGCCCGATCTATACGGCGCTCGGCGACCCGTTCGCACATTACGCAACGCTCTCCGACACCGCGCTGTCCATTCTTTCGGTGGCCATGGTGCTGGGCAGGGTCGAGGCTTTGGCCTTCATCGCACTGCTCAACCCCGACTATTGGCGGAATTAAGCCGAATACGGGTAAAATTTTCGGCATTTGCACTGGATATTAACCCTTTAAGCCCCCATACTTGAGAGATAATCAACGACCCTGCGCAAATCAGGGCATAAAAAAGGCTAGAACAATGGCTGGTGATAAGCAAAACCTGCAAGACGCGTTTCTCAATAACGTGCGGAAAGAGAAAAACCCCGTAACGGTGTTCCTTGTGAATGGCGTTAAACTTCAGGGGGTTATCACATGGTTTGACAATTTCTGCGTGCTGCTGCGCCGCGATGGGGCGTCGCAGCTGGTCTATAAGCACGCTATTTCCACGATTATGCCCTCCCACCCTGTGCAGCTATACGATTCCGAGGATAGCGCCTAAGTGTCAGAATCCCTGCGTGCCGCCGTCATTCACCCGAACCTGAAGGGCAGGGGGGCGCAGCGCCGTTTGCCTGAAAACGCGCTGGCTGAGGCGGTGAGCCTGGCCGAAGCGTTGGGGCTGGACATCCGCAGCGCCCTTGTGGTGCCGATTGGCAAACCCGATGCGGGGGCGTTGTTCGGCGCGGGCAAGGTTGAAGAACTGCGGGCGGCGTTTGAGGCGGACGGGGTGGCGTTAGTCATCGTCGATGGCCCGCTTTCGCCCATCCAGCAACGCAACCTCGAGCGCCGCTGGCAGGTGAAGGTGCTGGACCGCACCGGCCTGATTCTGGAAATTTTCGGGGATAGGGCGGCGACGCGCGAAGGGGTGTTGCAGGTGGAGCTTGCCCACCTCACTTACCAGAAATCCCGTCTCGTGCGCTCCTGGACCCACCTGGAGCGCCAGCGCGGGGCCATGGGCACAGTCGGCGGCCCCGGCGAAACCCAGATTGAAAGCGACCGGCGGGCGATTTCCGAGGCCATTCTGCGGATTAAATCCCAGCTTGCCAAGGTGGTGAAAACCCGCGCCTTGCACCGCGCGGCGCGCAAGAAAATTCCTTACCCGATTGTGGCGCTTGTCGGCTATACCAACGCCGGTAAATCCAGCATTTTCAACCGGATGACCGGGGCCAGCGTGCTGGAAAAAGACATGCTTTTCGCCACGCTGGACCCGACCATGCGCGCCATCGAGCTGCCCAATGGCCGCAAGGTGATCCTTTCGGATACCGTTGGCTTTATCTCCAACCTGCCCACCCAGCTTGTCGCCGCGTTCCGCGCCACGCTGGAGGAGGTGCTGGACGCCGACCTGATCCTGCATGTCCGCGATATTTCCCATGCGGACACCGAGGCGCAGGCCGAAGATGTGCGCGACATTCTGGCATCGTTGGGCGTGGATGATACCCGCATGGAGGCCATGATAGAAGTGTGGAACAAGGCCGACCTGCTGGAGCCGGAGGTGCGGGCCGGGCTGGAAACCATCGCCGCGCGCTCGCCGCAAATCGCCACCATCTCGGCGCTGACAGGCCAGGGTATGGATGCGCTATTTGAGAAAATAGACGCAGGGCTGGCCGAGCCGGTGCAGGAAGAAAACCTTCTGATCCCATACAATAACGGCAAATCCCGCGCCTGGTTGTTTGCCAACAACCTTGTGATCGGCGAAGATGCTGCAGAAGAGGGCTACAGGGTGCAGGTAAAATGGACCGAAAAACAGAAGAACCAGTTTGCGACAATCTGATGCAAAAGGCGCATAATGGATATTATGTTACATATAGGGTGAGCCTAACCCCAATATATCATGAAAACCTTAACAATGCCTAAGCGCGCGGTGCTGATTGCCGGGCCGACGGCCTCGGGTAAAACCGGCCTCGCGATTGAGATTGCGCAGCGCATAGATGGCGTTATCATCAACGCCGACGCGCTTCAGGTTTACAAAAAATGGCGCGTGCTCACGGCGCGGCCCAGTGACGAGGAGTTGGCGCAAGCGCCCCATGAGCTTTACGGATACGTAGACGAGGCGCGGGAATATTCGGTTGGCGAATGGATTAAGGACGTCTCTAAAGTTATTGATAATTCTAATAAAACGCCAATCATCATCGGCGGCACCGGCCTGTATTTCAGCGCGCTTCTGAACGGGCTTTCGGACATCCCGCCAATCCCGCCGGACATCCGCGCCGCAGGCAATGCCCATCGGCAGCGCGACGGCGTGGCGTATTTTCGGGCTCAGTTGGACCAAAAAGACCCGGAGAGCCTCGCCAGGCTCGACCAGAACAACCCCGCTCGCCTGCAACGCGCGTGGGAGGTGCTGGAAGCCACCGGCCACGGGCTGAGTTACTGGCACGCCCGCCCGGCGCGCCCGCTAATTTTACTTGAAGAAACCGTGCCTATCTTGTTGAATTGGCAGCCTGAAAGCCTCAACACCCGCATTGATGCGCGTTTTGATATGATGATGAAATCCGGTGCTATAGAGGAATGCGAGGCCGCCCGTGCGGCGGGTTTCGACCCGGCGCACCCCGCCAACCGCGCCCTTGGCGCGCGGGAAATCATTGCGGCCATTGATGGTAAGATCACCATGCAAGGTGCTGTTAACAAAGCAAAAATTCTTACCCACCAATATGCCAAGCGCCAACGCACCTGGTTTCGCAGCAAAATGAAGGATTGGCAGCAGGTCGAGATGCCCGCAAAGCCCGATTTCACCGCCCTGCTCCGCTAAGGTATTGGATTCAAAACCTGAATCCGAAAAAACTTGCAGAAAATGCTTGCAATCGAATCGCAAATGTTCGATTCTCGATAAAAAACAAGCAGAACAAGGCAGTCATCGTGCGCAAACCCATAGCTGATCCCGAGGTGCTCGGGAACCGTATCACCAGCCGTGCCCTGACGGGCGCGCGGCTCAAAACAGACGAAACCAAACATGTCGCCAGCAGCCACCAGCTTATCTGGATCACCCGCGGCGGCGGGCGGGCGTTTATTGACAGCACCCAACAGGGGTTTGGCTCCAATATCGCCATGTTTATCCCCTCTGAAACCCTGTTTCATCTGGAGCTTTCCGCGGGGACCATCGGCTGGCAGGTGAGCGTGCCCGACAAACTGCGCATCCCCCTGCCCGCCAAACCGATCCTTACGCAGGTGCTCAAACCACTGAACCAGCGCCAGCTCAGCAACGCCTTTTCGGCAGTGCAAGAGGAGTTTATGAACAAGGCAGACATGCGCGGCACGGCGCTGATCTATTCGGTCGGCCTGCTGGCGGTGCTGTTCAACCGGATTGACACCAGCAAGAACCGCAAAGACCTGGAAACCGACAACGCCAAGCGCCGCCTGATGCGCCGGTTTGTGAGCCGCCTGAACGCCCGTTACGCCAGCC
>JALWPC010000663.1 GCA_026995265.1 Paracoccaceae bacterium | reverse complement strand
GCGATTTTCGAGTATCTGGAGGAAACCCACCCGGAACCGGCGCTCCTGCCCCGCGACCCGGTGGCCCGCGCCGAGGCCCGCCGCCTTCAGGGCTGGTTTGATGACAAATTCCACCACGAGGTGACGGCGAATCTGGTTTACGAGCGCATCAACAAAAAGCTGATGGGCACCGGCTACCCCGACAGTCACAAGATCAAGGCGGGCAGCAAGAACATCAAGTATCACCTTGATTATATGGGCTGGCTGCTGGACACCCGCGACTGGCTGGCGGGCAACGCCATGACCATTGCCGACTTTACCGCCGCCGCCCATTTGAGCACGCTCGATTATGTGAATGACGTGGACTGGCTGCGCAACAAAAACGTGAAGGAATGGTATGCGCGGATCAAATCCCGCCCCTCTTTCCGCCCGCTTCTGGCTGACCAGATCACCGGTTTTGTGCCGCCGGACCATTACACCGATCTGGATTTTTAGATGCAGGCGCTGGCTGGCCGCCTGCGCGATAAGGCGCTGGAGTTCGGCTTTGCTGATATGGGCATTTGCGCCCCTGACGCCATGCCCGAAACCGCCGCCCGCCTGCAAGCCTTCCTGAAGGCGGGGCTGCATGGGGATATGGGTTGGATGGTGCGGCGGGCCGCGTGGCGCGGCTCCCCCACGGCGCTGTGGCCCGAGGCGCGCTCGGTGATCATGCTGGCCGATAATTACGGCCCAGATGAGGACCCGCTGAAGCTGCTCTCGATGGCGGACCGCGGCAATATCTCGGTTTATGCCCGCAATAAGGACTATCACGACCCCGTTAAGAAGCGCCTGAAGCGCCTTGGCCGTTGGCTGATCGCGCAAAAGGATTGCGAGATCAAGGTGTTCGTCGACACCGCTCCGGTGATGGAAAAGCCGCTGGCGCAGGCGGCGGGGCTGGGCTGGCAGGGCAAGCACAGCAATCTGGTGAGCCGCCGCCTTGGCAACTGGTTTTTCCTCGGGGCTATTTTCACCACGCTGGACCTGCCCAAAGCCCGCCCCGAGCCCGACCATTGCGGCAATTGCTCTGCCTGCCTCTCGGCCTGCCCTACCGATGCTTTCATCGCCCCCTACCGCCTTGACCCCCGCAAGTGCATTTCTTATCTGACCATCGAGCAGAAAGGCCCCGTGGACCCGGCCTTGCGCGCCCAAATGGGCAACCGGATTTATGGCTGCGATGACTGCCTCGCCGCCTGCCCGTGGAACAAGTTTGCCAAGGTGGCGCAGGATGCCAATTACTGGGCCCGTATCGAGCTGCGCTGCCCCAAGCTGGAGCACCTCGTGCGCCTGGATGACGCCGATTTCCGCGAGGTCTTCGCCGGCTCGCCGATCAAGCGCATTGGCCGCAACAGCTTTATCCGCAACGTGCTCTATGCCATTGGCAACTCGGGCGACCCTGCCCTGGCTGCGGCGGCACGGCCTCTGGCCTCGGACCCCGATGACACGGTAAAAGACGCGGCAATCTGGGCATTGGAGAGGTTATCATGAAGCTGCTGATTTTGGGCCTTGGCTATACCGGCCGCGTAGTGGCGGCGCATATGCGGGCGCTGGGCTGGGAGGTGCGGGGCACTTCGCGCTCGGCTGAAAAGGGCCTGCTGCAATACCCCGGCAGTGACATTTCTGCCACGCTGGACTGGGCCACCCACATTCTTGCAAGCGCCGCCCCCGATGAAAACGGCGACCCGTTTCTGGCGGGGCTGGAGGCGGACATTCTGGCGGCCCGCCCCGCATGGCTTGGCTATCTGTCCACCACCGGCGTTTATGGCGACCATGGCGGGGCCTGGGTGGATGAGGCCACCCCGCTTACCCCCGCCACCACCCGCGGCCACCACCGTGTGAAGGCGGAACAGCAATGGTTGCGCCTGCGCGAATCCCACGGCCTGCCGGTTCATATCTTCCGCCTTGCGGGGATATACGGCCCGGGGCGGGGGCCCTTTGCCAAGGTCCGCAATGGCACGGCACGGCGTATTATAAAGCAAAACCAAGTGTTTAGCCGCATCCATGTGGAAGACATCGCCCAGGTCATCGCCGCATCCATCGCCCGGCCCAACCCGGGGCAAATTTACAATGTCTGCGATAACGACCCCGCCCCGCCCCAGGATGTGATCGGCCATGCTGCGAAGCTGCTGGGCCTGCCTCTGCCCCCGGCGCTGGATTTCGAGACCGCCGACCTCACCCCCATGGCGCGCAGTTTTTATGCGGAGTCAAAGAAGGTGAGCAATGCGCGGATCAAGGACGAACTGGGCGTTGAACTGCGCTACCCCGACTATAAAACCGGCCTTAAGGCCCTGCTTGCGCAAGAGCGCGCCGACCGCTGAAGAACCCTCTACCCCCCCGCGCGGAATCAGGGTAGAAATGGACTCTGTTTGACAGCAAAGATTCGGTGAGGGGTAAAATGTCTGTTCGAGGTTCAAAGGCTGCTTTGTCGGTGCTGCTTGCGGCACTGTCGCATAGCGTCGCGGCGCAGGATTTTGCCCCCAGTTTTGGCAGCTACGGCTCTATTGGCATTATCGACATGCCCAATGCCGCCATGCAGCCCGACGGGGAGACCTCGTGGTCTTTCATCAACAACGGCACCAGCGCCGGCGGGGTGCTCAATTTTCAGCTTTTGCCCAATATCGAGGCTTCGGCCCGTATTATCAGCCTAAAAGACTGGACCGCCCCCGGCGTGGCCTTTGATGAAAATGCGCTGGATCTGAAATTCCGCCTGTTGCGCGAGGGAGACCTGCGCCCCGCCATTGCTTTGGGCTTTCGGGATTTCCTTTCAAACGGCCCGACCGCTTCGGAATATATCGTCGCCACAAAAAGCATTGGAGACAATATCCGGCTCACTGCCGGGCTTGGCTGGGGGCGGCTTGGTTCTTCCAACCCCGTCTTCAGCACCGGCACCCGCCCGCCGGTTGATAGCGCGCTGGGCTATAGCCACATGTTCGCAGGCGACGCGGCGTTTTTTGGCGGGGTGGAATGGCAAACGCCGATTAACAACCTGATCCTGAAAGCCGAGTATTCATCCGATGCCTATACGGGCGAGCAGGCATTTGGCAGTTTTACCCGCAAGTCGCCGTTTAATTTCGGGGCGGAATACAGCCTGGGCAGCCACCTCGCCCTTGCCGCCTATTATACCTATGGGTCCCAGTTCGGCTTTCGGGTTTCATTTTCCGGCAATCCCAACAAGCCCATCACCCCGCAAGACCTTGGTGCCGGGCCCGCGCCGGTGAATGCCCGCCCCGCCGATTATAGCCGCGATGTGAGCTGGGCCATTCCGGCGGTGCAAAACCGGATGATGGATATTCTGTCCGAGGCGCTGGCCGAAGACGGAATAATTGTGCAGGAAGGCCGGATTACCGGCACTACGCTCGAGCTTTACATCAACAACAACAAATATGCCCGCCAACCCATGGTCGTGGGTCGGCTGGCGCGGGTGCTGGCGGGCTCCACTCCACCCTCGGTGGAGGTGTTCCGCATTACCCTGATGTCCGGCAACCTGCCAACCACCACGATGGAGATCAAACGGGCCGACCTTGAAGCGCAGGTGGACCGCCCCAATGCGGGGCCGGACAGCTTCCGCACCACCGGCTTCAGCTCGGCCCCCTACCATATTGCGGGCGATAACGTGTGGGAGCGCGAAACCGGCAAGCGCTTTAGCTGGCGCATCAGCCCCAATATTCCGGTGAACCTGTTTAACGCCAATGGCCTGGGAGAGATTGACCTGAACCTGATCGGAACAGCCCAATACCGCGTGTCTGATGCGTTCCATCTCAACCTCACAGTCACGCAGAAACTGCTGGGGAACATCGGAAGCAGTGCCGGTGTCAGCCTTAGCCCGCTGCCCCATGTGCGCTCGGATTCCGCGCTCTATGCCAAAACCGGCCCCGTGGTCGAGCGCTTTACTGCCGATTTCCAAACCAAGCTGGCCCCGAGCCTTTATGGCCGTATTTCAGCGGGCTATCTGGAGCGCATGTTTGGCGGGGTTGATGCCGAACTTCTCTGGAAGCCTGCCACCCAAAACTGGGGCCTGGGGGCCGAGATCGCCTACGTGAAACAACGGGATTTCAACGCGCTTCTCGGGTTCCAGTCTTATGAAACCTTGACCGGATTTGCCTCGCTTTACTGGAACACCGGCTGGAAGGGCCTCGAGGCGCAGATTGACGTGGGCCGCTATCTGGCGGGCGATTGGGGCGGCACTTTTACGCTTTCGCGGCGCTTTACCAATGGCTGGGAGGTGGCGGGCTATATGACCCTGACCAATGTCAGCTTTGCCGATTTTGGCAATGGCAACTTTGACAAGGGCATCCGTCTGCGCATTCCATTTGACTGGACCCTGCCATTTGAAAGCCGCGCCGCTACCACGGTTTCCTTTGGCGGCTATGGCAATGATGGCGGCGCGCGCCTGAACATCGCCAACCGGCTTTACCCGACCATTCGCGGCAACGATACCACCGACCTTTACGAAACCTGGGGGGCCTACTGGCAATGAAACCAATTCTTGGTGCATTGGCCGTGGCCACGGCCCTGTCGGCCTGTTCCAGCGGCGGAAATACCAACCCGATTCTGTCCGCTGTCTGGCAAAAAATCAAGCCGGGGGCCCGGCGGGAAGCGGCGGCGGCCGAGGCCGAAGCGGCCGCGCGGCCACCAATTGTTGTGACGTTCAAAAAGATTAAAGACACCGGCCTAGCGATTATCCGCGCCCGCGTTGGCGAGGATACCCACGGTGTGATGCTTTACGGGCGCGCGGTGAATGGCGGCTATGTTACCTTTGCTTCGCAGCTCATGCAGACCATGACCCTGAAAGGTAGCCTGATCACCGCAACCCGTGCGATCGGCTATGACATGCTTTCACTGCGCACCGATGAGGGGGACCCTGTAACCGTGCCAACGCCGCCGGACGAATGGGGCGGAACCGTTACGCGGGACTATCGCTTTACCGGCGACACTCCGGGCGGGCGGTTGATTTCGGTGACATGCCGTTTCCAGAAAGGTCCCGCATACAGGCTGGAATTGCTCGACAAGACCTTTGACACCACCATTATGCAAGTGCACTGCGCAGGGGACGGGGTGCAGTTTACCAATTATCATATGGTGCAGGCCGATGGCCGGATTTTGACCTCGGCCCAGTGGCTGGGGCCGGATCTGGGCATGGTCGAGATAGATATTCTCGAGCCATACACCCCATAAAAAAGGGCGCCGAAGCGCCCTGATTTAATCCTGATTTAGCCCTAGAGCAGCGTAGTGCCGTTTTTCTTGGTCACAGCCAGAAGAATAACCGCGGCGATGATCAACGGGATCAACCATGCGCCGGAACCACCCATGCGGGCCGGTTCCTCGATGGCGACGACCTCGGGGGCGACAAAGGTAACGGCACCGGCAAAAGCGGATTTTGCGGCCATTATGGCGGCGAATGTAGCGAGAATGCGTTTCATATCAGAGTCCCTCTTAAAGAATTCCAGATTCGGAATGTAAGAATTAACGAGTGTTAATCTAGACAGATATTACGGTAAACCGTGCATTAGGCAAGCAAAAAAACACGCGAGAAACACACCTGGGCCGTAGAGTCACATAGCTTTCTTATCAGCGCCTTATGTGCCAACTCTAAACCAGCAGCACCTGCGTGCCCACTATTGCCATATCAAACAGGATTTTTATATCCTCATTATAGAGGCCGATGCAGCCATTTGAGGCCTGCCGCCCGATTTTGCGCGTGTCATTGGTGCCGTGAATCCGATAATATCGCCAGCTTAGATACATGGCATGGGTGCCGAGCGGATTTTCGGGGCCGGGGCCAATATATTTCGGCAGATCGGGCTCGCGTCTGAGCATATTGGGTGTGGGCCGCCATTCCGGGCCAACCACCTTGCGGACAATGCGGGTGCGGCCTCGGCGTGTGAGTTCTTCGGATAACGGCACCGAGGTCGGGAAAATCATGTAGGTTTCCCCGTCTTCCGACCAAAAGTGCAGCACCCGCCCAGCGGTATCCACCAGAATAACCCCGTTGCGCCGATTGTCGAAATAGTCCTCCCAGCGCTTGGTAACAAACGCGGTGGACACATATTGCGGGGCTTCGGTTTCTGACCCGGGCGTCGCTTGCGCGCGCAGTATGGCCGGAGATAAGAGCGGCATGGCCAGACTGGCGGCCCCGAGGGATTTGCCAAATTGGCGGCGGGTCATAAAACGGTTTTGGCGTGTCATAATGTATACTCGAATTAGTAAAGACAGCGCACCCTATTACGCAAATCCGCCGATTGCAATTCACTTCCCTGTCAGCAAGAATGGAAGGTGTTTGAATCCTGTGCCAAAACAGGCTAAGAGCGCCTGTCTGTATTTTTTGGAGTCAAAGATGTTTCGATTCATTCCCGTGCTCATTATGTCCTTATTTGTGATCTCGGGCTGTGTTCCGACGGTCGAGAGCGCTGTGCATCAGATTACCCCGGAGGAAGCCAGTTCTGTGAGGTTAAACCAGCTTGATCTGGTGAATGCCGTGCGGGCCGAAGCGGGTGTGCCGCCGCTTACACTTTCTGCCGCGTTGACGGCGGCGGCCGTGACCCATGCCCGCGATATTGCCAGGCAGAAACGGGCGTGGAACTTTGGCTCTGATCGGTCTTCTCCGCAAACCCGGGCCACGCGGGCCGGATTTAGCGGGTTGATCACCGGCGAGGATGTGGCCGAAACCTATATGAACAATATCGAGATTTTTCAGGTCTGGGTGTCGGACCCGCGCTCCAGACAAGCGATGCTGGACCCGGCAGCCACCCATATGGGGCTGGGCTGGTATCAGGAAGCCAATGGAAAGCTTTGGTGGGTGATGGATATAGGGGCGGCGGCCGAGCCGGTGGCTACGGCTGGATAACCACCAGCGCGCCATCAGGCACCAGACGCCAGATTTCCTCGATGGCGCGATCGGAAACCGCAATGCAGCCCGCTGTCCAGTCGCCGCGTTGGCGGCCTTTACCCTGCCCGCCGTGGATGAAAATATCCCCGCCCGGATTGCGCCCTTCGGCGGCGGCATCGGCCACCTGGTTGGGGTCGGGGTAGGAAATGCCGAGGCTGAGGTGGAAGGCGCTGTTGGGGTTGCGGCGGTTGATATAGTAGCTGCCCTCGGGCGTGCGCCCGTCGCCCTCGAATTCCTTGTCGCCCACCGGTGCCCAGCCAAGGCCGATGTCGTAATCCCGAATGGGCCGCCCGTGGCTATAGAGCACCAGACGACGGCTGGCTTTGAACACCACGACCATATCGGCCACGGGCGGGCTCGCCCATGCGGGGGTGGCTATGGCGGCCGCGGCGCTGGCCAGCAATGCTCTGCGGGTGATGGTCATATCTGCCTCATATCTGCTCGACTGCGCCGATTCCGGCTGCGTTAGCCGAGCATATACACGATTTTGCGGCTTTTGCAAATTCACGAAGATGTGGGGCAGCTCTGGCCGCGCGCCGCGCTCGGGGACCGGAGGCGGGGCGCTGGCGCGCCCCTGTCCGGCCCCCTTGCGCGGCGCGTGCCCACCTAGGGTGGGCAGGGGGATTGGCGGCTATTTCAGGATAACCTCCGGCCCCATGATGCTGTTGGGCAACAGGGTGGAGATGACCGGGATATAGGTAACCAGAATGAGGAACACGAACAGGATGCCGAGCCATGGCAGGGCAGCGCGCACCACCCTGAGCATGGGCATGCCCGCCACGCCCGAGGTCACAAACAGGTTGAGGCCCACCGGCGGGGTGATCATACCGATTTCCATATTCACCACCATGATAATGCCGAGGTGGATAGGGTCTACCCCCAGTTCTATGGCAATCGGGAAAACCACGGGGGCAACGATGACGATCAGGCCCGAAGGCTCCATGAACTGCCCGCCGATCAGCAGGATGATATTGACGATGACGAGGAACATTATCATCCCCATCCCTGCCGAAAGCATGGCATTGGCCACCTGCTGCGGGATTTGCTCTTCGGTCAGCACGTGCTTGAGCAAGAGCGCATTGGCGATGATGAACATCAGGGTAATGGTGAGTTTGCCTGCCTCGAACAGCGTGTGGCGGGTGTCTTTATGCACCCATGCGGTCAGCAGTGCCCAGGGCTTTTTGAGCAGCGAGGTCGGCGTGCCGCCCTCCTCCTTGGCGGCCAGCGGCCCCATATCGCGGTAAACAAAACTGGCGATCAGGAAGGCGTAAATCGCGGCCACGGCGGCGGCCTCGGTGGGGGTGAAGGCCCCCGGGCGCCAGTAGATGCCGCTGATCATTTCCCGCGCGCCGTCAAGGTTGGTGACCTCGTGCAGCCCGTACCACGGGTGGCCATAGATACCGCCCATGATGATGACCATCAGGAACAGGCCAAAGGCCGCATCCTTCCCGGCGGCAAACACTTCGCCCCAGCCGAGCCACTCGCCCTTGGGCATGTTTTTGATCCGCGCCACCACATAGATGCCGACCATCAGCATGGTGCCCGCCAGAATGCCCGGGATAACCCCGGCGAGGAACATCCGGCCCACGGAAACATCGGTGGCGGAGGCGTAAACCACCATCACGATGGACGGCGGAATGAGGATGCCAAGCGTGCCCGCCACGGCGATAATCCCCGCGGCGAAATCCTTGGTGTATCCGAGCTGGTGCATCCCCGCGATGACGATGGAGCCAATGGCCACCACGGTGGCGGGCGAGGAGCCGGAAAGCGCGGCAAACATCATGCAGGCCAGCACCCCCGCAATGGCAAAACCGCCCCTGAAATGGCCCACAAGCGCAATGGCAAAGCGGATGATCCTTTTGGCCACCCCGCCGGTGCTCATAAAGCTGGAGGCGAGGATGAAGAAGGGAATGGCGAGCAGGGTATAGTGCGCATACATCGCCTGAAACATGGTTTGCCCGACCGAGGCCAGGGAGGCGTCGGAATATAGCAGCATGAAGATGATCGAGCTGAGGCCAAGGGAAATGGCGATTGGCACGCCGATGAGAAGAAAGCCGATGACCATGCCGAAGAGAAAGAGAATATCCATGGTTTAGCCCCCCTCTGCCACGGCTTTGACGTCGTCCTCGGCCTCGTGGCTCACGATCAGGGTGTCTCGGGTGCCCTTGGCAAGGCCGAAAAACGCCTGCACCAGCCGGAACACCAGCAATGCCGTGCCAAAGGGCAGGGCGGCATAGGCGATAAAACGCGGCAGCTTGTTATAGGCTTCGCCCTCATTGATCAGCGGCTCGATCCAGCGCAGCCAGTCGGGCATCGGCACACGGTCGACCTCATACCAGCTTCGGTAGCTGGTGGTTTTCATCTCCTCAAAACCGGTGGGCAGCCAGTGGCCGGTGGTGGCCGGAAGATTGGCGAAATTGGCGTAGTAATCCCATCCGGCTTTCAAGAGCAGCAGGGCATAAAAAATGGAAATGGCGGTGGCAAACATGGCGAGCTTGCGGCGTGTCGCCAATTTGAAGATGTTGATCACCGAGTCCACGCCCAGATGGGCGGTGATTTTCACGCAATAGCTGACGCCGAGCAGCACCAACCATGCAAACAGGATCGAGGTCATCTCAAGGCCCCAGATAAGGCCGCCATTGATGCCCCATGCCTCTTTCATATAGGTGCCAAAGCCGGTGGAGGCGGTGTAGCGCAGCACCACATTTACGAATGTTATCAGCGTCATAAGCCCGAGGGTGGTCGCGATCAGCGCTTCCTCCAAGCTGTCCATAAAGCTCTTTTTCCTGGTGTTCACGGCTTCCCCCCCTTGCATAAAAAAGCGCCGCCAGCGAAGGGCTGGCGGCGCGATGCGTTTACATTTGCGAGGCGTTAATGGCCTGCGCGGCCGCGATGTTTTCAGCGCCTACGTCGCCTTCAAACTGTGCCCAAACCGGCTTCATGGCGTCCACCCATGCCTGGCGCTGCTCGGGGGTGAGCTCGCGCACTTCGGTGCCCGCGTCAATAATCGCCTGCTTGGCCTGCTCGTTCACGGCGG
>JALWPC010000662.1 GCA_026995265.1 Paracoccaceae bacterium | reverse complement strand
AAATAACGATGTTTTTTCATCTAGGAATAAAGAATACAACGTTACACAATTTTATTACGGAGGATATGGGCAAAATACAACAACGGAATTAATTTTAGCCGGAGCTCAAGATAATGGTTCTCAGTTTATAAATGGAGCTGTTGCAGGTACAAATGCTTCAACAATGGTTTATGGTGGTGACGGAGCATATAGTACAATAGACAAAGATGGAAATTACATGGTTACCTCTTATGTGTACAGCAATCATTATTATTTTTCTTTACCGTATACTGGTGCAGGTTATTCAATAGATAATAATAGTAGTGAAGGAGACTTTATTACTCAAGCTGGGTTAGATCATGATTTGGATATTATGTATACAAACGGTTCAACAAGTGCCGGGAAACAAATAAATCGATACGTATTAGGAAACAGTAGCGCTACCAAAACCCAATTAACAAATGCAACGTTACTCACCGGTTCACCAACTGCTTTTAAAGTGTCGCCTTATACTACAGGAAGTACAACACTATTGGTAGGAACAGATAACGGAAAATTATTAAAACTAACCAATGCCGATACTACTCCCACATGGACAGATATTACAGGTCCATCTTTTGTAGGAAGTATTTCTTCTGTAGAATTTGGAGCTACCGAAAACGACATATTTGTAACTTTTCACAATTATGGAGTTGCAAGTGTATGGTACTCATCTAATGGAGGAAGCACATGGAGAAATAAAGAAGGAGATTTACCTGATATGCCGGTAAAATGTATTTTACAAAATCCGTTAGCGAGGAATGAAGTTATTATAGGTACGGAGTTAGGAATTTGGTATTCAAAAAACTTCAATGAAGACGCTCCTAATTGGGTAAGTGCTACAAACGGTATGCGTGATGTAAAAGTATTGGATTTAGATTTACGTACAGCCGATAATACCATATTGGCAACTACTTTTGGTAGAGGAACTTTTACAGGTAAATTTACTGCTACTACCGATCCTACATTTACCATATCAACTCAAAATAGTTCAGTGGTAGCTTGTTCTCCAAATGATGCGGTGTTCAATTTTGACTTTACAGCTTATGGAGGATATAATTCAGTAACTACATTTTCAGCGACAGGTGTTCCTGCCGGAGCTACAGTTACTTTTAATGCAACTTCAATGAGTACCACAGGTACTTTTACAATGACTATTGGAAATACAGGGGCTATACCTGTAGGACAAGATTACGTTATTACAGTTACGGGTACCGGAACGAAAACAATATCTACAGATGTAATTTTAAGAGTAAGCGATGTTACTGTAGGAACAGTAGTTACCACTTCTCCTACCGATGCAGCAACAGGGATTTCAAATGTAGGAGCTTCTTTTTCTTGGAATGCTGATGCTGGAGCAACATCGTATGACATTGATATTGCTTTGGATCCTGCCTTTAACACTATTGTTGAATCAGGAAATGTAGTTACAAATACGTACACAAGTACAACAACACTAGCTTTAGCAACAGTGTATTACTGGAGAGTTAGAGCTGTAAACGATTGCTACACAGGAGCATATTCTAATATTAAAAAGTTTCAAACGCTACCGTTAAATACGTGTAATAGCTATACAAATAGCAACAGTGTTTCTATTTCAGATGGAACAGGATCAGATGTGGCAGGACCTCCTGCTACTTCAATTATAAATGTTCCGTCAAACATTACCGTTAGCGATATTAACGTAACGGTTGATTTGTCACATACGTATGTACAAGACATTGATATAATACTGGTTGCCCCTGATAATACAGAAATTATTTTATGGGATAATTTATGTGGAAGTGAAGACAATATGAATATTACTTTTGATGATGGAGCTACTTCTACAGTTGTATGTGGCACAAGCCCTGTTTCGGGAACATTTAAACCTTCTAATCCTCTTTCAGGATTTAATGGGAAAAACGGACTTGGAGATTGGACATTAAAAGTGATAGATTATTGGAGTGGAGATGTAGGAACTCTTAATAGTTGGTCTTTAGAAATCTGTGAAGCACAAACAGTAATAAACTCTACTTTCATTAATAATTTAATTACGGTTGGTACAAACACAACATATACTGTAAAGCAAACAGATATTGAAGCAACTAGCACTGGCTCTTTAGCGAGTGAACAAGTATATATGTTGACTCAGTTAACTTCTGTTGGTGAGCTAAGATTAAACAATGTAGTTTTAACTTTAGGAGATACATTTACTCAAGATGATATCAATACAGGGTTACTTACTTATGTAAATACAAGCAGTGTAAATACCACAGATTTATTTATTGCTGATATTACAAATGCGACAAGTGGATTTTTATCAAATCAACAAATAGATTTTGTAATCGACTCTTCAATAACAGCTACTGACGATGACGGCGACGGAGTAGATAATGGCAGTGACTTGTGTCCAAACACGCCATTAGGAGAAACAGTAGATGCCAACGGATGTTCAAACAGTCAGTTAGACGATGATGGCGATGGAGTAAGTAACG
>JALWPC010000661.1 GCA_026995265.1 Paracoccaceae bacterium | reverse complement strand
CTCACGCACAAGAGGCGCGCAACAAAGGCAGCGCGGAGATGCGCTCACGGTCTGCGGAGCGGAGCGCAAGCGTTCATTTGCCGCGCGCAGACTCTGCGCGAAAAAGGCAACGCGGTCCATGCCAGGCGCAAAAAGGAGAGCGGCGAAGGGCGGCGCGCGGAGAGAAGTCAGTGAGTGCAGGGAGCGAAGGGCGGCGCGCGAAGGGTGCCGACACAGACGCGCATTGACAAAGAGTGCGCAGCGAGTGAACGGAGCGCTTTTGGCGCAGATGACATGCGTAGTGTCGGTCGCGCGAACAGTATCTTGCAGAAAAGTCTGTGCTCCGAGAACGGAGTGGATCAGAAGCGAACGTCTGTGCTCGTGAGCAGGGGGGCGAATAGCGCGAGGACACAGAGAAGGGGCGCCGGCCAGCCTGAACGGGGGGATGTCTGTTGTTTGACGCGTAGAGCGCAGAGGAGCCAAAAAGGTGCGATAAGACACTGTTGCGTTAGTGGCGGAGCGCTCGCACAGAGGCAACTTTGAGCCGGGATGCAAGGTGAGCACGAGAGGAGCATCATTGCGGCAGGCGCTCGCACAGTGGCAACTCGGAGGCGAGAAAAGTCGAGCGGCGGAGATGGAGAGAACATGCCGCGGTGTGGTGAAAAGTGGGCGAAAAAATTGCGGGCACTTGTACGCGTTCGCCGGACGAGCCGAACGTACCATTCGCTGTCGCGGAGCAGATGTACGCCCTGGGCTGGTGCGCCGCGCGTGAGTGGCAGAAAGGGGATGGCCGGGCAGGGAGGGCGCGCGCGGGACGCGCGCTCGAGCAGCCGGTGTGCAGGCGGCGCGTCGGTGCGCCGAGAGGGACGCTGAAAAAAGAGGGGGGCAAGCGCCGTTGTGTAAGGGGCGCTCTGGAGGGGCAGTAATGACAGTTAGGCAAACGCTGAACGTACTATATGGGGGCGACTCCGCGAGGGGCGTTTGGGCGCGCTCTGGCGCGGCTGTTCGCGACCGACGGAGGGTTCTCGGCGCCGGGGCGCCGCGCAGTCCGGTGGACTGCGCGGCGCGGGACGGCCCGAAGAGGCGCGCCGCCCGCTTCGGGCGGCGTCGCGGTCGGGGCGGCGCGCTCGGGGCGGCCCCGCGTATGTCGGGGCCGCCCCGGGCGCGCCGCGGGCGAGCCGTGGGAGTTGCCATGGTGCGCGCTTAGGTGGTTCGATGCAGGTTTCGCGCGCCGACGCCGTGCTCAAAGGGCGCGCGCGCCGTCTTCCCGCTGGCTGGTTTTCAGGCTGTTCAACCGCAACGCGGGCGGAGGAGGGCGAGTCGTCGGTGTTTGGCGGTCGCGGGCCTCTGGGTGCGCGACTCTTCTGCAGATCCGTCCAGCGTCAACCGATTTCCAACCACTCTCTGCAGGGTGGCCGTTAGGAGTGTTGTGGGTAGAGTGGTGGAGGCCGCTTCGCGCCGCCGGCGGGGGCTCCCGGGGTCCTAGGGGCTGGTCGACGTCAGTGGTCTTGACTCCCGACCGGGACTTCCGGAGGGCCGCCGCAAGAGGGCGGCGGTGGGAGATTTTAGCTCGCCTAGTGCCATGTGCGGTGGCGGGCTGCTTGTCGCTGACTCGCTGTGCCTTCGAGTAGGAGAGGGCCGGTCGGTGGCGGCAGTTACCTGGTTGATCCTGCCAGTGGAATATGCTTGTTTCAAAGATTAAGCCATGCATGTCTGAGCATGCGCTGAAGTAAAGTGAAGCCGCGAATAGCTCATTACAACAGCCGTTGTTTCTTGGATCTCTTCTCTACTTGGATAACTGTGGTAATTCTAGAGCTAATACATGCAATCGAGCCCCGATCGCGAGTGACGGGCGCATTTATTAGAACAAGACCATCCGGCCTCGCGCCGCGCCTTGGTGACTCTGAATAACTGAGCGGATCGCACGGGCTCGTCCCGGCGACACATCTTTCAAGTGTCTGCCTTATCAGGTCTCGTTGGCGGTTTATGTGACCGCCAAGCCTGTAACGGGTAACGGAGGATCAGGGTCTGACTCCGGAGAGGGAGCCTGAGAGACGGCTACCACTTCTAAGGAAGGCAGCAGGCGCGCAAATTACCCATTCTTGGCTCAAGGAGGTAGTGACGAAAAATACCGAGGTGAGACTCATCGAGTTTCACCATTGGAATGAGAACAACACAAATCCTTTAACGAGGACCTAGTGGAGGGCAAGTCTGGTGCCAGCAGCCGCGGTAATTCCAGCTCCGCAAGTGTATTCCTATACTGTTGCGTTTAAATAGCTCGTAGTTGGATCTGCGTGTTTAGCGCGCGGTGTCGCTCCTTAGCGGCTACTGTGACGCGGCACAGTGCGCCAGTCGACGACGCTCTAGCGAGTGTGGTTGCTGGCAAGTTTACTTTGAACAAATCAGAGTGCTCAAGACGGGCGTTTCGCTCGAATGTTCTTGCATGGAATAATGGAATAGGACCGCGCGTTCTATTTTGTTGGTTTTCGGAGCGCGGGTAATGATTAAGAGGGACAGACGGGGGCATTTGTACTGCG
>JALWPC010000660.1 GCA_026995265.1 Paracoccaceae bacterium | reverse complement strand
TCCCTCAGGTCATTCGAATAAGGTCTCGTCATCAATCCTAGCCTCCTTCACCAGTATGGATGATGAATCACAAACGCCTCAGGATGGGAACCCCCCATCGATTCCGAAAATGCCGGAGCCGCTCTAAAGCCCCGTCGGGAAAATCACGGTTTTCAGCAAGCTGAAAACACGGGTTGCCGCCGGCCGTGGCCTCGCTGCGCTCGGCGGTCTGCTTGGCTGGTGTTTTTATGACGCAATCAGCATCCGCGCTTCACTCACGCAATCGAGGATGAAATCGACGGTATCATCCAGCTCCGCCCGGCTCATCCCCACCGGCAGGCGAATATCGCAGGCCCGTTGCAGCATCGCCCGTGTGATCGGCAATTCCGGCACATTGCCGATAAACTTCCAGTTCCAGAACACCCGCGCATTATCCCCCTGCAACCCGAAAATCGCGATCGGATTGCCCCGCGCGGTGGAAATCTCCATAACGCGGCGGGCTTGGGCATCGTCAAAGCCCACGAGGTTGAACTGCAGCGAATCCGGTGCGCGGCGCTCGCGGGGGTCGGCGGGCGGGACCGAGATCAGCGGCGAGGCGTTCAGCTTCCCGGCCACGTAATTGTAATTCTCCAGCCCCTTGGCGACGCGCTCGTCAATCAGCGGGATTTGCGGGCGGATGACCGCCGCCGAGAGGTTGTTCATCCGCAGGTTAAACAGCGGGAACAGGTTTTGATACTTCTCAAACGGCACCTCGGGGTAGCCGTGCTTGGACCAGTTATGCTCGTATGCGCCCGACATAAACACCGCCTTGGCGATGATGTCGGGGTCATCGGTGAGCAAAATCCCGCCCTCGCCGCCATTGACCATCTTGTAGCTCTGGAAGCTGAAGCACCCCACCGCCCCGATGGTGCCGATCTTGCGGTTGTTCCACAGGGTGCCGAGCGAATGGGCGGCGTCCTCGATGAGCGGGATGCCGCGGGCATTGCACAGGGCCTGGATGGCGTCCATATCCGAGGTATGGCCGCGCATATGGGAGATGACCACGGCGGCGATATTGCCATTGAGCTTGGCCTCGAAATCGGCCATATCAAGGCGCAGGTTTTCCCCCACCTCCGCCAAAACCGGCAGCGCGCCCGCGTGCACCACGGCCGAGGGCACGGCGGCAAATGTCCAGGCCGGAATCAGCACCTGATCGCCGGGTTTCACCCCCACGCAGAGCATGGAAAGATAGATCGCCGAGGAGGCGGAATTAACCGCCAGCGCGTATTTGCTGCCCATATAGGCGGCGAATTCTTTTTCCAGCAGCGTGACTTGCGAGACCTTCGCGGTGTAGCGAAACAGGTCCCCCGTCTCCATCAGCCCGTCGATAACATCACGGGCGGCCCCGGGAATGGGTTCCGCATCATAAACGCTGCGCTTGCTCGACATATCTGCCCCTTCGTTCTGTTTTTTTAAATATTTTCTTTAATAAATCTATAGGGCAGGGATTTGATTCGAAAAAGGAAAATTTTTCCAAACGGCAAAAAAACGCCGAAAGCGCTATTTGTGATCGTAACGGGGGATGTTGTGGCTCCGGCGGTAGGGATCGAACCTACGACAAATTGATTAACAGTCAACTGCTCTACCACTGAGCTACGCCGGAACAGGCCACGCTTGAAGCGTCGGTGAGGGCGATATAGCAAAGCCGATTTCGGGCCACAAGAGGATAATCGCGAAACCTGGCAAAATTGTTGCGGGCGATCATAAGGCTGTGCCGCTCCGCCCCCCCCGGATCATTTTCGCAATGCGCTGGAGCGGGGGATATTCCGGCAGTTTGGAAGCAAACTTCATTCTTCCATAAATACTCATCCGCACGTGCAACAGGCGCAAAGGGTGCAGCGCGGCGCGGGTGCGATCTTGCCAGGCAGACCCATGGTGGACGCGCCGCCACCGCGCCGAAGGCGCGGCACGGGTCGAGCGCAGCGAGACATCAGGGGCGGCCCTGCACGCGGGGGTTGGCCATATGGTGACGGAATACAGCGGTCAGCTCGGGGCTGGAAGCGATCCGGTAATCGGTGGCATCGGCGGGATCATCGCCATTGGGCCAGATCTCGTTCCACCAGTTAAAGCCGATAAGCTGCGGATAGCGCCCCGAGAGCATCAGCGACAGCGCCGCATCGGCCCAGGGGCCGGCGGGCTCACGGGGGTTGCGCACATCGGTGCCGAATTCGGCAACAATCACCGGCTTGGCGGGGGCCATGCGGGCAAAGCGGGCCATGACCTCGGGCAGGGACTGGGTGAAATCCACCGTCCAGTCCTCATGGGGGCCCTGGGCGGAGTAAATCGACACCCCGAGCCAGTCGATATAGTCATCGCCGGGGTAGTAGCGCTCGAACCGGTTCCACGGGCGCTCGGGGCCGTCGATATTGTTGACATGGAACACCCAGACCACATTGCCGGCCCCGTTGGCGCGCATGATGTCGATGATATGGCGATAGGCGGCCTGAAACCGCGCCCCGCCGCGCTGGCGGCCGTTCCAGCGGCCATTCCACGGGAACCAG
>JALWPC010000659.1 GCA_026995265.1 Paracoccaceae bacterium | reverse complement strand
TCCTCCCCTCCATTGGCCGCCTCAGCCGCTACCGCCCGCCCGCCGAGATCGAGGGCGCGGTGCGCAATGATACCGGCGTTTATGAGGGCGGCGAGATCAGCATGTTCTATGACCCGATGATCGCCAAGCTCTGCACATGGGCGCCCGACAGGGCCGGGGCTATTCGCGGAATGCGGCAAGCGCTGGATGAATTCGAGGTCGAGGGCATCGGCCACAACCTGCCGTTCCTCAGTGCCGTGATGGACCACCCGCGCTTTATCTCGGGCGACATCTCCACCGCCTTCATTGCCGAGGAATACCCCGATGGCTTCGCGGGGGCCGTGCTGCCCGAACCGGTGCTCAAGCAACTGGCGGCGGGGGCGTCGGCGATGATGCGGGTGGCGGAAATTCGCGCGGCGCAGATCAGCGGGCGGATAGACAACCACGAGCGCAAGGTGGGGGAAGATTTTGTCATCTCTCTGCAAGGCGTTGATTTTGAGGTGAAAATCGAGGCGGACAAAGCCGGTTCCACGGTGAACTTCGCTGACGGCACCAGCCTGCGGGTGGCCTCTGACTGGCAACCGGGCGACGGGTTGGCCGTGCTGGAAATCTCCGGCGAGGTGGTGATCGCCAAGGTGCAGCCCATTGCAGGCGGCTACCGGATGCGCCACCGCGGGGCTGATTTGAGCGTCATCATCCGCACCCCGCGCCTGTTTGAACTCTCGAAATACATGAAGGAGCGAGTGCCGCCGGACACCTCAAAGCTGCTCTTGTGCCCCATGCCGGGGCTGATGGTGAAGCTCGAGGTGAGCGAAGGCGACGAGGTGCAGGAGGGGCAGGCCCTGTGCACCGTGGAGGCGATGAAAATGGAAAATGTGCTACGGGCCGAGAAGAAAGCCGTGGTCACCAAAATCAACGCCGCTGCGGGGGACAGCCTGGCGGTGGATGACGTGATTATGGAGTTTGAATGATGACAGCCGGCAAACCGCTACTGTGGGGTGCGCTGTTTGCCGGTGGCGGGCTGTTTTTGGCCCTCAACATTTGGGGGCTTGCTCTCACGGGGGGGGAATTTGTTTATCCACTCGATGATACCTATATTCATCTTTCCATGGCCGAACAGATTGCCAAGGGTGAATACGGTATCAACCCGCACCAATTTGCTTCGGCCGACAGCTCTATTATATATCCGTTTTTGCTGGTGCCCTTTGCTGGAACGGAGTTTCACCAATACCTCCCGCTGATACTGAATGCGCTTGCACTGTTGGCGGGGCTGGTCTTAATGCACAAGATTTTGCTGAAAAGCGGTTTTTTGGCGGAGCTGGCCGCTGGGCCCCTGATGCTGCTTATCCTGGTAGTCGCGCCTGTTTCGATGAATATGATAGGTGTTGCCATGCTCGGCATGGAGCAGATATTGCATGTCCTGACCGTTCTCGCGGCGCTATTGGGTGTGGTTTTATGGCATGAGGAAAGGCGGGTTAACGCCTATTTGATAGCGGCAATTCTGATTGGCCCCCTGATTCGATACGAGGCTACGGGGCTTTCGCTTTTGCTGGCTTTGATGGTGTTTATCGAGGGAAAAAGAAAGGCAGGTGCTGCGCTGGCCGTGGCGGCTACGGCCCCGCTTTTCGGGTTTTCGTGGTTTCTTTACGCACATGAAGGCACATTATTGCCCAATTCGGTGTTGCGCAAAATCAGCTTGGCGAAATTGACAGTAGGGGAGAATGGGTCGCTCCTGTTAAAAAACTTTAATGGTGGCGATTACGAGGTCGTGGCCTGGGTCTTGCTGGCCTTCGCCGGTGTTTTCGCCATTCTCCTGGCTATGCCTGCGGTGCGGCGGGACAGGTTGGCCCTGCGCATGGGATTGATCGCCCTTGCATCATTGGTCGGGCAGGTTTTTATTGGCCGAAATGGCTGGGGAAACCGACACGAAACCTATGTTATCGTTCTTTCCATGATGGCCTTTTTTGTGGCTGTGCGCCCATTGCTGCAAAGTCAAAACCGGCTGGGCAGGGTCGGGGCTTTGCTTGCGGCGGGCGTTCTGCTGTTGCCGCTAACACATTTTGCCAGGCAGACCATAACCTTTGGCCCGCTCTCTATGCGCAATATCTATGATCAGCAATGGCAAATGGCACGGTTTGCGCGGGATTACGTGCAGGCTCCGGTGGCGGTGAATGATATCGGGCTTCCGTCTTATCGAAATGACAACATCATATTGGACCTGTGGGGGTTGGCCTCTGATCCCGCGCTAAAGGCGTGGGCGGCGCGGGCCCCTCGTGGCTGGATAAATGATTTGGCAAAGGCAAACAATGCCGATCTTGCGATGGTATATGAAAGTTGGATTTTACCGGGCGTTGGCCCGGGTTGGACCAAAATCGGTTATCTCAAGCTGAGAGGCATGCGCTATTCGGCAGCCGGACAATGGGTCACTTTCTTTGCGACAAATCACGCGGCTGTCCCGCATTTGCAGGCTATGATGCGGGCCTTCCGGAAAAGCTTGCCCGACCCCCTGATGCTTGACATCCTGAATCCGCCCGAACCTTTTGTCCCTGAAACCGAGGTAAACCGATGACTGACAAATCCGACTGGAAAGCCCTCGCCGAGAAGGAGCTGCGCGGCAGGCCGCTGGACGCCCTGAACTGGGAAACGCCCGAGGGTATTACCGTAAAGCCTGTTTATACGGCCGAGGATGTGGCGGGCTTGGCCCATATGAACAGCCTGCCGGGGCTGGAGCCGTTTACACGCGGACCGCGAGCAACCATGTATGCGGGCCGCCCCTGGACCATCCGGCAATATGCGGGGTTTTCCACGGCGGAAGAGAGCAACGCCTTTTACCGGCGCAACCTTGCGGCGGGCCAGAAGGGCGTTTCGGTGGCCTTCGATCTGGCCACCCATCGGGGCTACGATTCCGACCATCCGCGCGTTGAGGGGGACGTGGGCAAGGCCGGCGTGGCCATTGACAGCGTCGAGGATATGAAGATCCTGTTTGACGGGATTCCGCTGGATAAAATGTCGGTCAGCATGACGATGAACGGCGCGGTGATCCCCGTTCTGGCCAGTTTTATTGTAGCGGGGGAGGAGCAGGGGGTGAGCCGCGACAAGCTCACCGGCACCATTCAGAACGATGTTCTGAAAGAGTTCATGGTGCGCAACACCTACATTTATCCGCCCGAGCCGAGTATGCGGATTGTGTCGGATATTATCAAATACACCGCCGCCGAAATGCCGAGGTTCAACAGCATTTCCATTTCCGGCTACCATATGCAGGAGGCGGGCGCGACGCTGGTGCAGGAGCTGGCCTATACGCTGGCCGACGGCAAGGAATATGTGCGCGCCGCCATTGAAGCGGGCATGGATGTGGACGCCTTCGCGGGCCGCCTGAGCTTCTTTTTCGCCATTGGTATGAACTTCTTTATGGAGGCCGCCAAGCTCCGGGCGGCGCGGCTGCTTTGGCATCGGATCATGACCGAGTTTGGCGCGAAAAACCCGCGCTCCAAGATGCTGCGCACCCATTGCCAGACCTCCGGCGTTTCGCTGCAGGAGCAGGACCCGTATAACAATGTGGTGCGCACGGCGTATGAGGCCATGGCGGCGGCGCTGGGGGGCACGCAGAGCCTGCACACCAACGCGCTGGACGAGGCCATCGCCCTGCCCACCGATTTTTCCGCCCGCATTGCCCGCAATACCCAGTTGATATTGCAGGAAGAAACCGGAATCACCCATGTGGTGGACCCGCTGGCAGGCAGCTACTATGTGGAGAGCCTGACCGCCGAACTGGCCGACAAGGCCTGGGCCTTGATCGAGGAGGTGGACGCCCTTGGCGGCATGACCAGGGCGGTGGAATCGGGGCTGCCCAAGCTCAGGATCGAGGAAAGCGCGGCGCGGCGGCAGGCGCGGGTGGACCGGGGCGAGGAGGTGATCGTCGGGGTCAATAAATACCGGCTTGAGGCGCAGGAGCCGCTCGACATTCTGGAGGTGGACAACGCCGCCGTGCGCGAAGCCCAGATCGCCCGCCTGAAGGCCATGCGCGCGGCCCGCAATGATGCCGCCTGCACCGCCGCGCTGGAGGCGCTGGAAGCGGGCGCGCGGGGGCAGGGGAACCTCCTGGAACTGGCCGTAGAGGCGGCGCGGGCGCGGGCCTCGGTGGGCGAGATTTCCGATGCCATGGAGCGCGCCTTTGGCCGCCACCGCGCCGAAGTGAAAACCCTGAAAGGGGTGTATGGCGAGGCCTATAAAGGCGACGAGGCCTTTGCCAAAATCATCGAGGATGTGCAGGCCTTTGCCGAGGCCGAGGGCCGCGCCCCGCATATGTATGTCGCCAAAATGGGGCAGGATGGCCATGACCGTGGGGCCAAGGTGATCGCCACCGCCTTTGGCGACCTTGGCTTCACGGTGGACGTGGGCGAGCTGTTTCAAACCCCCGAAGAGGCCGCTGCCGAGGCCATTGCCAAGGGGGTGCATGTGGTCGGGATTTCCTCGCTGGCAGCGGGGCACAAAACCCTCGCACCCCTGCTGATAGATGCCCTGCGGGATGCGGGTGCGCATGATATTATCGTGGTTTGCGGCGGGGTGATTCCGCAGCAGGATTACCAGTTCCTTTTTGATCACGGGGTGAAGGCGATTTTTGGCCCGGGTACCAATATACCGGAAGCGGCGCGCAAGGTGCTCAGGCTGATCAGGCGGCAAAACTGGTAGGCTCAAAAAAGGCCAGCCCCGAAGCCCCGGGGCTGGCCTTTTGCATTTCCCGGCAATGCTCTACTCTTCAGCAGCGTCCCCTTCGGCCTCGGGTGCCGCGGCTTCGCCCTCGGTGGCCTCTGCATCGTCGTCATCATCCAGATCAACGGTTTTCGGCGCGGCGATATTGGCGATCACGAAGTCACGGTCGGTGATCATTGTGCGCGTGCCCTCTGGCAGGGTGATGTCCGACATGTGGATGGTGTCGCCGATTTCGACCTCGGCCAGATCCACCTCGAGGTGCTCGGGAATATTGCCGGCGGTCACTTTCAGCTCCACCTCGTTGCGCACCACAACCAGGGTGCCGCCCTTTTTGAGGCCCGCGGATGTGTCTTCATTGAGGAAGACAACCGGAATCATCAGGTTGATGCGGGATTTGCTGGAAAGGCGCAGGAAATCCACGTGAATCGGCAGGTCGTTAACAACGTCGCGCTGCACGCCGCGGCAGATGACGCGCTCGTCCTTGCCGTCGATTTTCAGGGTCAGCAGGGTGCTCAGAAAGCCACCGGCTTTCAGCATTTTGATCAGCTCGTTGAATTTGATGTTAATCGGGGTCGGTTCAGAACCGCCGCCATATACGATGCCAGGCACGAGGTTTTCACGGCGTGCTGCGCGGGCGGCCCCCTTGCCGGTTCCTGCGCGTGCTGTGGCATTGAGGATTACATTCTCAGCCATAATTATATCTCCAAAGTTAGGGCGGCGATCCTCCAAGGGTGTAAGCGCCGCGTGAAGGCCTGCCTATACGGCAGAATCAGCCGGAAGGAAAGGGGGAAAAGCGGGTTTGACGGCGGGCGGCAAAAGCCATATCCGTATACATGGGTTTACAAACGGGGGAAACGCCATGGCGACCATCACCTGCATCGAGGATTTGCGCCTGTTGGCCAAGCGCCGCGTGCCGAAAATGTTTTATGATTACGCCGATAGCGGGTCATGGACGGAAAGCACCTATCGCGCCAATTCTTCGGATTTTGACAGGATCAAGCTCCGGCAAAAGGTGGCGGTGAATATGGAGAACCGAAGCACCAAAGCGCAGATGATCGGGCAGGATGTGGCCATGCCGGTGGCACTGGCCCCTACGGGGCTCACAGGGATGCAATGCGCGGACGGGGAGATCAAGGCGGCGAAGGCGGCGGAGAAATTCGGCGTGCCGTTCACGCTCTCCACCATGTCGATTTGCTCGATTGAGGATGTGGCGGAAAACACCTCCGCGCCGTTCTGGTTTCAGCTTTATGTGATGCGCGACAAGGAGTATTCCGCCAACCTGATCGCCCGGGCCAAGGCGGCGGGGTGCTCGGCGCTGGTGCTGACGCTTGATCTGCAAATTCTGGGCCAGCGGCACAAAGACCTCAAAAACGGCCTGACCGCGCCGCCGCGCATGACGGTCAAGAATATGATTGACCTTTCCACCAAGTGGCGCTGGGGGCTGGGGATGCTGGGCACCAGGCGGCGCACCTTCCGCAATATCGTTGGCCATGCCAAGGGGGTCAGCAATATGAACGACCTTTCAAGCTGGACGGCGGAGCAGTTTGACCCGGCGCTGAGCTGGGATGATGTGGCGTGGATAAAGGAACAATGGGGCGGCAAGCTGATTCTCAAGGGCATTCTGGACGCGGACGATGCCCGCCTTGCGGTGAAATCCGGTGCCGATGCGATTATCGTCTCTAACCACGGCGGGCGGCAGTTGGACGGGGCGGTCTCGGCCATCGAGATTCTGCCGGAAATCGTCGCGGCGGTGGGCGATGATATCGAGGTGCATATGGATAGCGGTATCCGCTCGGGGCAGGATGTGCTGAAGGCGCTGGCGCTGGGGGCCAAGGGCACCTATATCGGGCGGGCCTTCCTTTATGGCTTGGGCGCGATGGGCGAGGAGGGGGTGACCAGGGCGCTGGAGATCATCCACCGCGAGCTCGATCTGACCATGGCCTTTTGTGGTCACCGGAGGGTGGGGGAGCTTGGCCCCGATAACCTGATAAGGGCCGACCATGTGATGAACCCCTATCTGCGGTAGGGTTGGTGCTTGCACCCACCACGACGGCTCTTCAGCCGAAAATAAAGTCGGTTTGCCCCCATGCAGACGGATCAATCGAGTGGCCGTCTATCGAGGTGATAATCAGCTTTTCAGTGCCGATTAAAATAACGGCGCCCGTGGGACGGCTCAGGATTTCAAGGTCGAGATAGGAATAGAGGTGGTCATAATCGGTGAGGTCGATCTTGTCGATTCCCAGCTCGAAATCGGTGATGAAATCGCGTTTGCCGTCCTGTATAAACTCGAACACATCCGCGCCGCTGCCCCCCGTAAGGGTATCGCGGCCGCGGCCATCCACCAGCCGGTCATTACCCGCGCCCCCATCCAGAATATCGTTGCGGCCCATGCCGAAAATTGTGTCATCCCCGGGGGACCCGATGATGGTGTCCAGGCTGTCGCCTCCGGTAAAGGTGCTGCCCGGATTCAGCGTCAACTCGAACTCGGTAAACCCGTGCTCGGACGCCGAGGCGGCGAATACCATGATTTTGCCGTTGACGATATTCACGACGATGTCGGAAATATTGGCCAGCGTGGTGGTGAACTGGTCCGCCACCACGCCAAGCACGTTCAGCCGCCCGCGATAGGTAAGCTCGAACAGGGTCAGCCCGTCATCGGCCCCGCCGGCCAGCACAAAGGTGCGGCCCTGGTGCTCGAATACCTCAAGCGCCGAAATGCGGGCAAAGCGGGTTTCGGATTTGTCGACAAGGCTGTCAACAAGGTTGAGCTTGCCGCCAACCGAGACCCGCAGCACCATCAGGGTGTCGGTCTCTGCCGAGCCGACCAGCAGGAAAGCGCGTTCGTTTATCTGCGCGGTTCGCAGGGTGGAGATGGCGTTAAACCCGACCATATCGGGGGTAAGATGAAAACGCGGGCTAAGCCCGCCGCCCGCCCCGACCTCGAAAACCGAAATACCGGCATCAAACGCCGAGGCCACAAAGAGGAAATCCTTGCCTTTGAGGTGGGCCGAAATCATGGCGCTTACATCCCCGAGCGCCACAGCGGGGGTGTCATTTATATGGGTTGGCGCGGTCAGCACCCCGCCGGTGGTGATGTTATAGCGCTCCAGCCCCGGGCTGGTGCTGGCGGTGAAAAGATAGCTGTTGGTGCCCACCGTCACCATCTCTGTCATGGTCATGCTGGCCGTGCCTGCACCGGTCAGAAATTGCGTCGGTGTGGCCCCGCCGAACACGTCGAGCCTGAAAACGGTCATGTTGTCATCATAGCGCCCCGAGGGGATAATGAAGCCCTCGCCTTCAAACACATATGCATCTATAAAGCGCACATTCCGGGTGCCGGAATTGGTCCAGTAAAACACATCACCCGCCACCGCCAGGTTGCCATTGGCAAGAATTTCATAGGTGGTAAACCCGCCATCCGCTTCCCCTGCGGCAACGAGAAACTGCTGCGCACCGATGCTGATAATATCAAGGCTCGACAGCCCCATTAGCTGGCGCGCGGCTGTATCTTGCCACGTGCCAAGCCACGCAAAACCCACTTGCATGAACCCACTCCACTTGTTCCCGAAACAAGCATTGCGGGGCGCGGGTTAACGCATTCTGAAATTAACCAATGTATGACCTAGGTATTAAACAGAAAATGCAACACATCTCCGTCTTTCACCACATAGGCCTTGCCCTCGGCGCGCATTTTGCCCGCCTCTTTGGCGCCCTGTTCGCCGCCAAATTCGATGAAGTCATCATAAGCGATGGTCTCGGCGCGAATAAAGCCGCGCTCGAAATCGCCGTGGATCACACCGGCGGCCTGCGGGGCAAGGGTGCCCTTGTGAATGGTCCAGGCGCGGGCCTCTTTCGGGCCGACGGTGAAATAGGTTTCTAGCTGAAGAAGCTCGTAGCCCGCCTTGATCAGCCGGTCCAGACCGGCCTCTTCCAGCCCCATTTCCTCAAGGAACATTGAGGCTTCCTCGGGGTCAAGCTGGCTGATCTCCTCCTCAATGGCAGCCGAAATCACCACGGAAGCCGCACCCTGTTCTTCGGCCATTTTCGCCACGGCTTCGGAATGGGCATTGCCGGAAGCGGCGTTTTCTTCCTCGACATTGCAGACATAAAGCACCGGCTTGGCGCTGAGAAGCTGAAGCATATTCCAGGCTTTTTGCTCATCCTCCGCCACCTCGACACTCCGCGCGGGCTGGCCGTTTTCAATCGCTTCCTTGGCGCGGGTGAGCAGGTCATTCTGCGCCAGCGCGTCTTTATCGCCGCCCTTGATTTTGCGCACAAGGTTAACAAGGCGTTTATCAATGCTTTCCAGATCCGCCAGCATCAGCTCGGTTTCGATGATGTCCGCATCGGCCACCGGGTCCACCCGCCCGTCCACATGGGTGATGTCGTCATCCTCGAAACAGCGCAGCACATGCACAATGGCGTCACACTCGCGGATATTGGCCAAAAACTGGTTGCCCAGCCCCTCGCCCTTACTGGCGCCCTTCACCAGCCCGGCGATGTCCACAAAGGCCATGCGGGTGGGGATGATTTTTTGCGAGCCTGCCACTTCGGCGAGCTTGTCCAGCCGCGCATCCGGCACGCTGACCTCGCCGATATTCGGCTCAATCGTGCAAAACGGAAAATTCGCCGCCTGGGCGCTGGCGGTTTTGGTCAGGGCATTGAAAAGGGTCGATTTGCCCACATTGGGCAGGCCCACGATTCCGGTTTTGAACCCCATGGCAGCGCTCCGTTTTGAAAAGGTTTAGCGGCTTTTATGGCGTGGCGGGGGTTTGTGCAAGGGGGCGCGGCGGTGGCGGGCGGGCTTTGGCGGAATGCAGCTAAAAGTGGTAGTATTCGCAGAACACCACCATAGGAAGAAACTACTCTACTAAACTAGTTTAGTAGAAGGTAAAAAGCGCCATATTTACTAGTAAATACAATGAGTTAAGAGAGTATTGGTCGAGTAAATAGGTGCGGTCGTTAAGGGTTGAACTCCCCTTTACGAGCGCAGGTTTTCTCAAATTTCCCTATTCCGGTTTGCTCAGGTCCGGCGTCTGGCGGGTCAGGATACACCACGCCACAATCCCCACATAGCCCAGCCCGATGGCCACCAGCGTGACCCAGGGAAAGCTCATCACCGCCGCCCCGACAAACACCAGCCCGATGACCAGAAACTTCACGTATTCCCGTGAAATATGCATGGCCTTGAAGCTCCATGTCGGAATGCGCGAAATCAGCCCCAGCCCGACCAGCGCCACATAGGCGCTCACCGCCAGGGGGGGTAAAAACGGCCCCGCCTCTATGGCAAAGGTGATAAACATCGGCATCATCACCAGCAGCGCCCCCGCAGGCGAGGGAATACCGAGGTAATAGCCCTTGGTGTCCAGCTCCTCATCGGATTTGGCGCTGACGTTAAAGCGCGCCAGCCGCAGCACCGAGGCGATGGAGAACACCAAGACCGCAATCCAGCCCAGCCCCTTGGCCTGTTGCAGGGTCCAGAAATACATGATCAGTGGCGGGGCGACGCCGAAGTTCAGGAAATCCGCCAGCGAGTCCAGCTCCGCCCCCACCTTGCTCTCGCTCTTGAGCATCCGCGCCAGCGAGCCGTCTATGCCATCCAGCACCGCCGCCAGCAGGATCAATTTCACCGCCCGCTCGAAATTCCCCTCCAGCCCGAAGCGAATCGCCGTGAGCCCCGCAACAATCGCCATGATGGTCACGAGGTTGGGGATCAACTGGATGATCGGGAATGTCTTCGGCCTGGCCATCAGTCCGCCCGCGCCAGCCGCACGGCTTCCTCGCTGAACAGGTCCGCCAGCACGGTTTCCCCCGCCACCATGGTTTGCCCGAGCGAGACCATGGGCTGCACCCCGTCGGGCAGGTAGACATCCAGCCGCGAGCCAAAGCGGATCAGCCCGAAGCGCTCGCCGGTTTTGATGCTGTCGCCATGGTTGCTAAAGCACACGATGCGCCGCGCCACGAGGCCGGCGATCTGCACCACGGCCAGTTTTCGGCCGTCTTCCATCTGGATGCACAACGAATTGCGCTCGTTATCCACGCTGGCCTTGTCCAGCGAGGCGTTGAAGAACTTGCCCGGGCGGTAGGCGATGGAAACGATCTTGCCGCCGATCGGTGCGCGGTTCACATGGCAGTTGAACACGTTCATAAACACCGAAACGCGGGTGAGCGCCTCGGGCCCCATGCCCAGCTCTTCGGGCGGCACGGCGGGTTCGATCAGCGAGATGATCCCGTCGGCAGGGCTCACAATCAGCCCCTCGCGGGTGGGGGTAAAGCGCTTGGGGTCGCGAAAGAAGTAGTAAACCCAGATGGTTATGCCGACCATGATCCACGCCAGAAAGGTGAGCGCGGGCAGCAGCCATGCCAGCAGGAACACTCCCGCCGTAATGGCGGCGGAAATCGCCACAAAGCGGCGGCCCTCCTTGTGCATGGGTTTTATGAAGGTGCTGAGCATGTTCATGAGTGCGTCTCCTGGGCTTTGCTCTTAAAGAACCACGGCGGCGGGGTTTGTCAAGGCAGGGCTTGATCTTTGGGCGGGGGTGTCGCAGAAACAGCGGGGAAAACCGGAGGGACCCCATGTCACGCATCGCCGCCAAATTTGCCAGCCTGAAAGCCGAGGGAAAATCGGCCTTTGTCTCCTACATCATGGCGGGTGACCCTGATTTTGACACTTGTCTGGAGATCGTGTGCGGGCTGCCCGGGGCGGGGGTCGACATCATCGAACTTGGCGCGCCGTTTACCGACCCGATGGCCGATGGTCCCGCCATTCAGCTTGCCGCCCAACGGGCGCTCGGCGCGGGGATGACATTGCAGCGGACGCTTGACCTCGTGCGGGCCTTCCGCGTGGGCGACACCACCACGCCCATCGTGCTGATGGGCTATTATAACCCGATCTACGCGATGGGGGTTGAGGCCTTTTTGACCGAGGCCAAAGATGCGGGCGTTGACGGGCTGATCGTGGTGGACCTGCCGCCCGAGGAGGATGCGGAGCTGTGCCTGCCCGCAGCGGCGCAGGGGATTGATTTCATCCGCCTGACCACCCCGACGTCGGATGATAAACGCCTGCCCAAGGTCATGCAAAACACCTCCGGCTTTATCTATTACGTGTCGATCAACGGCATTACCGGCACGGCGGAAGCGGATGCGGAGGTGATCGCGCCGGAAGTGGCGCGGATCAAGGCGGCGGGGGGGCTGCCGGTTTGCGTGGGCTTCGGGATCAAAACGCCGGAAACGGCAAGGGCGGTCGCGGGCATTGCCGATGGGGCGGTGGTCGGCTCTGCCATTGTGCAGCGCATTGGCGCGGGGGAAAGCGTGGCGCAGGTGCTCGGCTTTGTCGCCGAATTGGCTGATGGCGCGCATAGCCAAGGCTAGGCCCGCCGAGCGTAGCGAGGCCATGGCCCGTGAGGGCCATTCGTTTTTCAGCTTGCTGAAAAATGTGCCTTTGCTGAGCGGGGGGGTGGCGGGAACGTCCCACAAGCGCAAGCGTTGAGGCCCTCCCCGAAGCAAAGGCACGCTTGGACGGGGCGCGCATTCGGCCCTGAGCGTTGCTCTCCCGCCTGTCGGACGATTTTGCTGCGCAAAACGCCGCCAGTTGGGCGTGGCCTCGGCTGCGCCTCGGCAGGGGCTTCGCCCCTCTGGCGCAAGCGCCATTCACCCCAGAGTATTTGCAGAAGAATGAAGAGGGTGGGGCCTCACCTTTGGGGGTGAGGCCCAAGTGTTTTAGCAGTCAGCAACCGCGCGTTGGGTGAGGACTTTCACAAGGTTGGCGCGATATTCGGCCGAGCCGTGGAGGTCTGCGATCATGCCATCGGCGGAAACGCTTAGGCCGTCCAGCGCGTCGGCGCTGAAAGTGGCGTTGAGGGCCTCTTCGGCAGCCGTCCAACGGTGGACGCCTTCTTCGGATGCGCCTGTAACCGCTACGCGAACACCGTCTGCGGTTTTGGCTACAAACACGCCGGTGAGGGCGAAGCGCGAGGCGGGTTGCTCGAACTTCTGGTAGCAGGCGGCTTCGGGGGGCGTGAACCTCACGGCGGTGATGATCTCGCCCTCGTTCAGCGCTGTGGTGAACATGCCGTCAAAGAAGTCATCCGCCGCGATTTCGCGGGTGTTGGTGACGATGGTTGCGCCAAGGGCCAGCACGGCGGCGGGGTAGTCCGCCGAGGGGTCGTTATTGGCGAGGCTGCCGCCAATGGTGCCACGGTTGCGCACTGACGGGTCGCCGATATTGCCCGCGAGCGCCGACACCGCCCCGAGACCGGCCGCCGCCACTTCGGCATGGGTGGTGGCCGCGCCGATGGTGACCACGCCGCCCGCTTCGGACACGCCGGACAGGCCGGGAATACCGGTGAGGCTCACCAGCCTGGCAGGCGAGGCAAGGCGCTGCTTCATGGTCGGGATCAGGGTTTGCCCGCCGCCCAATGCCTGCGCATCTTCCGCGCCCAGTGCCGCGACGGCCTCGTCTACGGAGGCGGGTTTTACGAATTCGAAATCATACATGTGCGCTCTCCTTATTTCGCAGCTTGAATGGCAGACCAGACACGGTTGGGTGATAGTGGCATGTCGATATGGGTGACGCCCAGATCGGCCAGCGCATCGACCACCGCATTCACTACGGCAGGCGGTGAGCCGATGGCCCCCGCCTCGCCGCAGCCTTTAACCCCGAGCGGGTTATGGGTGCAGGGGGTTTGGCAGCTATGGTCCACCACATAGCTGGGCACATCGCTGGCGCGGGGCATGGCGTAGTCCATATAGGAGCCGGTCAGGAGCTGGCCGTCGCTATCATAGACCGCCTGTTCCAGCAGCGCCTGGCCGATGCCCTGGCCAATACCGCCATGCACCTGACCATCCACGATCATCGGGTTGATGACATTGCCGAAATCATCGGCGGCAGCGAAGGAACATATTTCGACCTTGCCCGTGGCCTCGTCCACCTCGACCTCGCAGGCATAGGCGCCGGAGGGGAAGGTGAAGTTGTTGGGGTCATAAAAGGCGGTCTCTTCCAGGCCCGGTTCGATGTCCTCCAGCGGGTAGTTATGGGGCACATAGGCGGCCAGCGTTACATCGCCCCAGGCCACCGATTTATCGGTGCCGGCCACGGTGAATTGCCCGTCGGCCAGCTCGATATCCGCTTCGCCTGCCTCCAGCAGGTGGGCGGCAATTTTCTTGGCCTTGGCGATGATTTTTTCAGTCGCTTTCACAATCGCAGAGCCACCAACGGCCAGCGAGCGCGAGCCATAGGTGCCCATGCCCATCGGCACTTTCGAGGTGTCGCCATGCACGATGTCGATCATGCTTTCGTCGATCCCGAGCATATCGGCCACCACCTGCGGGAAGGTGGTCTCATGGCCTTGCCCGTGGCTGTGGGAGCCGGTCATCACCGCGATGGAGCCGGTGGCCGTCACCCGCACCGTGGCGCTTTCATAAAGCCCCGCGCGGGCGCCCAACTGGCCCACGAGGTTGCTTGGCGCGATGCCGCAGGCCTCGATATAGCAATTGATGCCCAGCCCGCGGCGCTTGCCACGGGCTTCGCTTTCCGCCTTGCGGGCGGCAAATCCGGCAATGTCGGCGACCTCGATCAGTTTGTTCATGGTGGCGTCATAATTGCCGGTGTCATATTCCAGCGCCACGGGGGTGGCATAGGGGAATTCATCGGGCTTGATGAAGTTCTGCCGCCGGATGGTTACGGGGTCGATCCCCATTTCCCGCGCGGCCTTGTCGATCACCCGTTCCAGCTGATAGGTGGCCTCGGGGCGGCCAGCGCCGCGGTAGGCATCCACCGGCACGGTGTTGGTGAACACCGCCCGCACGTTCACAAATACAAGCGGGGTTTTGTAGGTGCCCGCCATCAGGGTGCCGTGCAGCCATGTGGGCACGCTTGGCGCAAAGGTGGAGAGGTAAGCCCCCATATTGGCCAGCGTATCGGTGCGCAGGGCCAGGAACATGCCCTTTTCATCCAGCGCCAGCTCGATCTTGCTGACATGGTCGCGGCCATGGGCGTCGGTCACGAAGGCCTCGGAGCGATCAGCGGTCCATTTCACCGGGCGGCCAATGGCCTTGGCGGCGAAGGTGCAGAAGGCCTCTTCGGCATAGTGGAAGATTTTGCTGCCAAAGCCGCCGCCCACATCCGGCGCGACCACCCGCAGCTTGTGCTCGGGAATGCCCAGCACAAAGGCCCCCATCAGCAGGCGGATCACATGCGGGTTCTGGCTGGTGGTGTAGAGGGTGTGCTCGTCATCGGCGGCGTTATAATCGCCAATGGCCACGCGGGGTTCCATCGGATTGGCCACAAGCCGGTTATTGACCAGCTCCAGCGTGGTGACATGGTGGGCGCTTTCAAACGCCGCGTCCACCTCGGCCTTGTCGCTGCCCAGCGTCCAGTCATAGCACAGGTTGCTGGTGAGGTCGTCATGCACCTTGGGGCTGCCATCCGCGAGCGCCGCGTTCATATCGACCACCGCCGGAAGCTCCTCGATGTCGATCTCCACAGCCTCCGCCGCATCGCGGGCCTGTGCGAGGCTTTCGGCCACCACAACGGCAATCGGGTCGCCCACATGGCGCACCTTGCCCTGGGCCAGCACAGGGTGCGCCGGTTCCTGCATGGGCTCGCCATTGCGGTCTGTCACTTGCCAGCCGCAGGGAATGCCGCCGACGCCTTCAAAGTCCGCCCCCGTGAAAATGCGCACCACGCCGGGCATGGCCGCCGCGGCCGCCGTATCGATCCCGTTGATCTTGCCATGGGCCACGGTTGAACGCACAAAACAGGCGTAGGTCTGGCCGTGAATGTTAATGTCGTCGGTATATTTGCCCTTGCCGGTCAAAAACCGCACATCTTCGCGCCGCTTGGAGGACGCCCCGATTCCGTTGTCTTTAGGCATATGCTTTCTCCCCCTGGCTCAGCGCGCTTGCCGCGGCCTGAATTGACTTCACGATGTTGTGATACCCGGTGCAACGGCAGATATTGCCGTCCAGATGCTTGCGAATCTCCGCCTCTGACGGGTTTTTATTCTCCGCCAGCAGCGCCGAGGCCGCCATCACCATGCCCGGCGTGCAAAAGCCGCATTGCAGCCCGTGATGCTCCTGAAAGGCGGCCTGGATAACACCCAGCGAGCCGTCGTCATTGGCCATGCCCTCGATGGTGGTGACCTCTGCGCCATCGGCTTCCAGCGCCAGCATGGTGCAGGATTTCACCATCTTGCCGCCCACATGCACGGTGCAGGCCCCGCATTGGCTGGTGTCGCAGCCCACATGGGTGCCGGTGAGATTCAGGCTTTCCCGCAGGAAATCGACGAGCAATGTGCGCCCCTCGACCTCGCCGCTGACGGCCTTGCCGTTCACAGTCATTGAAACGTTGGTCATATCTTCTCCCTGACTCTTGCTTTTTGATTGCCGCCATTGTGCAACCATTTTGTCGCAGGGCAAAGGGTTTTTTTTTGCAAAATTCAGGAAAGCCCGACAAAAGGCGGAATATCGCCCCGGTTGCGGTTGGGGGCCGGCCCCATTGATGGGGTGGCGGATGCGGTGTATTTGCAATTCCCCGCCCCGTTGGGTATGCCATGCCCAAGGAGGCCCCATGATCGGAAACCTGAACCATGTCGCCATTGCCGTGCCCGACCTCGCGGCGGCGGTCAAAACCTATCGCGACACCCTCGGGGCCGAGGTGGGCACGCCGCAGGACGAGCCGGACCACGGCGTCACCGTGGTGTTTGTGACCCTGCCCAACACCAAAATCGAATTGCTGCACCCGCTGGGAGAGAACAGCCCGATTGCCGGCTTTCTGGCCAAAAATCCGGCGGGGGGTATCCACCACATCTGCTTTGAGGTGGCGGACATCGAGGCCGCCCGCGACAAGATGCTGGCTGGCGGCGCGCGGGTTTTGGGGGATATAAAGACCGGGGCGCACGGCAAGCCCGTGCTTTTCCTGCACCCGAAAGATTTTACCGGAACCCTTGTGGAGCTCGAACAGATATGACCATCACCGCCGCGCTTGTGCTATTCGCCGTTCTTTGGTTCATGCTGCTTTTTATGGCGCTGCCGCTCGGGCAACGCTCGCAAGAGGAAGACGGGGAGCGCGTAGCAGGCACGCCCGCCTCTGCGCCCATCAACCCTATGATCGGCAAAAAAATGTTTTGGGTTACGGTGGTGACAATATGCCTTTGGGTGCCGCTCTGCCTGTTTATTGTCTATGGTCCGGTCACGATAGCAGACCTCGATTTTTACGGCCGGAATCGCTAGAGCCACTACTTAAGTATTGGCCCGTTAACCAAATGTCAGCTAAATGTCAGTTTAATATTGAATATCCTTGGGAATGAATCTAAATTGCGATTGTACTCGTAATCAATTCATTGTTTTCTGGAGGCTGACATGCCCCCCCCTATAAATGTTATCGTGAACGGCGATTTTGAAAACCAGTTTGCAAACTGGACAGGCGGCGCAAACACAGATAACGAAATCGGCTCATTCCTTGGCGGCACACCGCACTGGACCGAAGATACCTATCTGCATAACGGCAACACCGGAAATACCGTTGCCGAGATGGACGGGCACGCCGGCCAGACCACTGTGCTGGAACAAAGCTTCACCGTTGGCGGCCCCCTAAACACCGACATCACCTTTGATGCCGCCTTGCGGACCAATGCCCAGGTCGGTGATGGCTATACCGTGGAAATTCTGGACAACACCGGCGCTGTGGTTGCCACGCAAACGATTACGCCCACAGCGCATGCGTTCACCGGATATTCCATTCCGGTCTCTTTTCCGGCGGCGGGCACCTACACCCTGCGTTTTACCGAAATCGGAAATGATAATTCGCTCGGGGCCTTGCTGGATAATATTTCTATCCTTGCCTGCTTTTTGCGGGGCACCCATATTGAAACCAAATCCGGCCCGCGGTTGATCGAAACCCTGAAAGCCGGTGATCTGGTGCGCACCAAGGACCACGGTTTTCGACCAATTCGCTGGATAGGCTCAACCACCTGCGCCGCGCGCGGTGATCTGGCCCCGATTCTCTTTCGCAAGGGCGCGCTGGGGAACACGCGAGACCTGAAAGTCTCGCCCAACCACAGAATTATGCTGGCCGACTGGCGCGCGGAAACGCTGTTTGGCGAGGCCGAAGTGCTGGTGCCCGCCAAAGACCTCGTGAATGACCGGACCATCCTGCGCCAGTCCGGCGGCACGGCGGACTATTTCCATATGATGTTTGATCAGCACGAGATCGTTTTTTCAGAAGGGCTGCCGAGCGAGAGCTTCTATCCGCGTGCCGGAGTGCTGAACGCGGTCGAAGACGCGACCCGCGCCGAAATCCTGAGGCTCTTTCCCGAACTGTCCGCTTCGCCGGAAGGCTACGGCCCCACGGCGCGCGCGCTTCTGGCCCCGTCGGAAACCGCATTGCTGCTTGCTTCGGCCTAGCCGCCCGCAGGGGTTTATGCGGGCGTGGGTGCGGGGCTTTATTATGAATTATGAATTCCGTCCGCGGGTTTCGCCGTTCAGGCGGTGAAACTGGTGGGTGAAGGTGGCCACGCCCAGAAGTGGCACCAACAGGTTGAGCACCGGCACGGACAGGGGCACCGCCATCAGAATTCCGGCAAACCATATTTCCCAGCGATGCGCCTTGCGTAACCTTGTGGCCGCCTTGCCCCCGAGCCGCCGCATGGCCACAAGCTGGAAATATTCACGCCCCAGTAAAAAGCCGTTGACGATGTAAAAGATTACCGGGGCCAGCAGGGTGGAGGCGAAATAGATGATGAGCGCCAGCAGGTTGGCAAGGATCATCACCACCAGAAACCGCAACGCTTCGCCCATGGCGGTGCTGAAGTGCATGGGGGGGACCTGTGGCAAGTGCGGGTAATGCTTGGCCTCGACCGCGTCCGCGATGTCTTCCAGAAAGAAACCCAAAAACACCGCTGCCACCGGAAACATAAGGAACATGGCCATGACAAGCGTGCCGGTGAAAGCTACGGCGCCGAACCAGTCACCAATAGGAACGGTGCCCAGCCAGGGCAGGCTGACCGAACCGGGCAGAATGGTGACCGCCAGCCAGATAAAGCCGAAATAGGCCCCGCCAAACAAAAGCGCGCTCAGGCCAACGGCCTTTATCAGCACCCACAGGAATTTCGGGTCAAAAAGCTGGTTTATGGCTTTGGCAAAATCACTAAACAGGTTCATGGCGCGCCTTTATTGCGTAAGGAGCGCGGCCTCTGCGGGGCTCATCACCGGATAGGCAAGCGGCAATGCCGCGCTTTCAAGCTCGGGAAATAGCGCGAAAAGCTCTTTGCGGGCAAGGGGGGAGAGCGCGGAAAGGCTGTCTTCACTCGGAAAAAAGCTTTCGCTGGCCTGCCCGTCCACAAAGACCACCTCGTGGCGATCAAACAGGATATGCACATATTCGACCGGTTCTTCGGTATCAAGGCGCCGGACCCCGGGCAGCGCAACCAGCGAGATGGCCGCGCACAGCATATGGGGCTGGCCGAATAACAGGGTCGTCAGGTCGCTGGAAATCAGCATCCGGTGCTGCGGAGAAACCCGCGTGCGGCGCACAGGCGTGTGTGGGCCAAGCGCACCCTTGTCAATTTCCACCGGGCAAAGCTCCGGATGGCGCATTTGCTCTTGCACCGACACATGCCGTCGCCCGACCCAGCGCAGGGTTTGCAACCCGTGATCAAGCGTGCGGATACGGTCGCCCACGCGCACATCCTCGATCCGGCGCGGGCCGGTTTCGGTTTCGATCATACTGCCTGCGGTAAAGCAAACGATACCCGGGTCCGGCACGCCGGGGCCTTCATACACGCCGCCGGGCGTGTAGTTGAGCGATTGGCCGGGAGTGGCGTCATCGGCATAGACCACGGTGTCGACCACGGCACCGGTGTTATCAATAATATTGACCGTGTCCCCGCCGCTATTGTTTAACGGCTGCCACCCCGCAACCGGAATTAGGATTGTGCCCGGTGCGGGGTTGAACGCGGCAATAAACTGGGCTGCGGTGATGTTGTCATTGTAAAAAATGGCAATGTCGCCGGGGTTTAGCGTTGTGGTCGGAATGGTGCCGACGCCACCATTTCCGGTGTTGGAGTCATCCAGTGTCCAACCGGCCATGGTGATGGCACTGGCACCGGTGTTGGTGACTTCGACCCATTCGTAGTTGTTATCGTTCGGCAGGGTATTTACCGGATCATACATGATCTCGGTTACAACAATATCGGTATTAGGCATGTGGCGGCTCACGCATAAAGTAATGAATGCCTAGTATTTACGGTTGAATTCCTTAAATTCCACCTTACCGTCACGTAAATTGAGCGGTTTTTTGCCTATAGGCTTGTTCCTTTTGGTTTGCAGCCGTAGGCTTGCCGCAAAAAAGGGGGCTTCCGATGCTCACGAAACCGGAAATCGAAGCGGCTTGTGGCCTTGTCCGGAGCCAAATGCCCGAAACCCCGCAATACGCGTGGCCTCTGCTGGCAAAAGAGCTGGGGGTGGAAACATGGGTGAAGCACGAAAACCACAGCCCGACGGGGGCTTTCAAGGTGCGCGGCGGGATCACGTTTATCGATTGGCTCAAGCGGGAACGGCCCGGGGTGCGCGGAATTATCACCGCCACCCGGGGCAATCACGGGCAAAGCCAGGCGCGGGCCTCCACTGCGGCAGGGCTTTCGGCGCATATCTATGTGCCGCGGGGCAATTCGGTTGAGAAAAATGCTGCGATGCGGGCCTTTGGCGGCACGCTCTCCGAATTTGGCGATGATTTTGACGAAGCCCGCCTGGAGGCGATGCGGGTGGCGGAGCAGGAGGGCTGGCACCCGGTGCCACCTTTCCATATGGAACTGGTGCGCGGGGTGGCGACCTATGCCTATGAACTGCTGACAGCCGCGCCGCATCTGGACACGGTTTATGTGCCCATCGGCTGCGGCTCGGGCATTTGCGGCACCATTTTGGCCCGCAACGCGCTGGGGCTGAAAACCAAAGTGGTGGGTGTGGTGGCGGATACGGCACAGGCGGCGAAGCTTTCGGTGGCAGCGGGGACGCTGGTGGAAACCGGCCCCACGGCTACTTTTGCCGATGGCATGGCGGTGCGGGTGCCTGTGGCCGAGGCCTATGAGATTTATGCAGCCGGGGCGGAGCGGATTGTGTCTGTCAGCGACGTTGAAATTGCCGATGCGGTGCGCCTGTTGTTCCGCACCACCCACAATGTGGCCGAAGGGGCAGGGGCGGCGGCCACGGCGGCGTTGATGCAAGAGCGGGCGATGATGCAAGGTAAGGCCGTGGGGGTGATCCTGACGGGGGGAAACATCGACACGGCGTGGTTTAACGAAGTGTTGGCGGGCGGTGTGCCTGAGGTTTAGGCGGAGAATGGATATGGAATCTGCCGGGGCCGCGCCGAGGGGCTAAGTTTTGCGGCTGCAAGGATGCACTTAAGCGTGTGCCGCAACGTATAATACTTCAAAGAAAATATATCTGACAAATTTCAGTAAACTTATGATATTGCAGCTTAATAACGAGATTAAAATAACTACATACCTAGGAATGTAGTTATTTTGGCCAAGGCGTTTGTTCTGGAAATTGTAAAGGATTATACACCTTAAAGGGGTAGTGTGGGATGGGCTGTCTTTTTTGGGGGGCTGTGTTTTGTTTCGAAATCAGCCCCTTCAACCGAAGGTGCGCTCCCGCCTGACGGATGCTGTTTGTTGCGCAAACCGCCCCGACCGTTGGGCATGGCCTCGGCTGCGCCCCGGCGGGGGGCGACGCGCCCCCTCGTGCAAGCGCACCCCTCCCTGAGCGGTGCTTGTCTAGACCTCAAGCCACGTGGTGAGGCCTGGCACATCGGGGCGGGGGCGCTCGGGCGGGGTGGCGCTGCGGGTGGCGATATGGATGAACCCGGCGACGAATTCATGGGGGGCCAGCCCAAGGCCGGTTTCGAGGAATGCGCGGTCATGGGCCATCGGCCCGCTGAGCCAGTTGGCCCCCCAGCCCGAGGCCAGCGCCCCGTTGAGCAGCGCAAGGCAGACCGCCCCCGCCGAGAGGATTTGCTCTGCTTCCGGCACCAAATCGCTGGGCCTGGGGGAGGCTATGACCGCCACCGCCAGCAGGCCATCATTGAACTGTGAGCAGGTTTTGGCGCGCTTGTCCGCGGGCAAGTCCAGGGCATCGTAGCGGGATTCGGCCAGAGGGCCGAGGCGCTTCAGCGCCGCTTCTGACAGCACAATGAAGCGCCATGGCTCCAGCTTTTTGTGGTCGGGCGAGCGGGCGGCGATGGTGAGCAGGGCCTCGATCTCGGGCCGCGTCGGCACGGGTTTGCGCAGGGTTTTGGCCGGGGTCGAGCGGCGGGTTTGCAGGAAGGTGAGGGCGTCAGTCATTTGTAGCTCCGATACGCTGCAGAATGGCGGCGCGGGCGGCCCCGGCCCCGCTCCAATCGGCGGCCTTGCTGGCAAAAAGCGTGGCTTGCGAGGCCAGAATTGGCGGGCCGTCCAGCACTTTCAGGTGGTTGGCGCGCAGGGTATCGCCGGTGGAGGTGATGTCTGCCACCGCCTCGGCGGTGAGGTTCTTGATCGTGCCCTCGGTGGCCCCCTGGCTGTCCACCAACAGGTAATCGGCCACGCCCTCGCGCTTCAGATACTCGCGCACGATGTTGTGGTATTTGGTGGCAATGCGCAGGCGCATCCCGTGGGCCTTGCGAAAGGCCGCCGCCACGGCGTCGAGGTCGTCGATGCTGTCCACATCGGCCCAGAAGGCGGGCACGGCAAGGACGAGGTCCGCATGGCCAAAGCCCATTTCCGCGACCGGCTCCACCTGCATCTGCCAGGCGGGGAGTTTCTCGGCGATCAGGTCCTGGCCCGTCACGCCCATATGGATGCGCCCCGCCGCCAGCTCGCGGGGGATCTCGCCTGCCGAGAGCAGCACAAGCTCCACGCCCTCAACGCCGAGCACCTGGCCGGCGTATTCACGCCCCGAGCCGGTGCGCTCCAGGGTGATGCCGCGCGCGGCGAACCACTCGAAAGTTTGCTCCTGCAAACGGCCCTTGGAGGGCACCGCGAGTTTCAGGCTCATGCGTCCCCTCCCAGCGCCAGCAGCGCTTCCGGCCGGATGATGCCGCCCACGGCGGGGGCCTCGCGCCCCAATGCGCGGGTGAGCGCGCCGTAGCGCCCCCCCTGGGCGATTTGTGGCAGGTCTGGGCGGCTTTCGGCGGTGAAGCCGAAGACGAAACCGTCATAATATTCCAGCGTGGTGCGCCCGAAGCTGGCCTCGAAGAGTAGCTGGAAACCGTCAATCCCGAAGGTGGCGAGGGCCTCGGCGCGGGCTTCGATCCGGTCAATTGCCGGGGTCAGGCCGGGCATGTCGGCGGCGATACTGCGCAGGGTTTTGAGCGCCTCGCCCAGTGGGGCTTTTACCGCCAGCGCCTGTTCCAGCAGCGCCACTTCGGCGGCGGGAATGGGCGGGGTGGCGGCGTCTTCTGCCAGCAACCCGGCGCGGGCGATGATTTCCTCCGGCGAGCGCAGGCCGATGGCGGGGGCAAGCTGGCCCGTTAGCGTGCCGTTTTCCACGGCTTGCAGCAGGGCGGCGCGGGAGGGGCCGGGCCTGGGCGGCGCGGCGTAGCGCTCCAGCAGGTGCTTGAAACGGGCGGGGCGCCAGAGGTGGCGCAACAGGGCGGCCTTGCGCGGGGCGGTGGTGGAGAGGGCCTCGACCCCGGCGCGCACCAGCCCCATATCGCCGATGACCGGGGAAACCGGCGCGCCACGCAGGGCCTCGGCCAACAGGGCAAAGACCTCGGCATCGGCCCTCGCGGTGTCGGGGTCGCCAAAGGCTTCAAACCCGCATTGCAGGTATTCCACCGGGCGCGCAGAGCCCGGCTCCTGGCGCCGCCAGACCGGGCCCGCATAGGCATAGCGGGCTTGTGCCGCGCCGCTTTCCATATGCATCTGCGCCACCGGCACGGTGAAATCCGGCCGTAGCATCTGCTCGCCCAAGTTCGGGTCGTGGGTGGTGTAGGCGCGGGCGCGCAGGTCCTCGCCGTAAAGGTCGATCAGCAGATCGGCAGGCAGCAGGGCAGCGGGCTCTACAGGGATTGCGCCGTTGGCGGCAAACCCCGCCATCAGGCGGCCCACCTCGGCACGCAGGGCCGTCAACCCGTCGCCCGTGCGCCCGCCTTCCAAATACGCCCTCGCGCTCGCTTGCATATTTTGCTCCATAACCAGTTGCCCCGTCTTGCCAAGCCCGGGGCGGCGTTTCAAGCCAAATCGCCCGCTTGCGCCATTTTGGCCCCCGACGCCCGCGCATCGCCCCACGGGATAAAGAGCCGCACGGTTATTCAAAATGTCCGTTCTTCAGAAAGTCCACCGCCGCTTCTATCACCCGCTTATCCTGCATCATCAGGCTGTGGGCCACAGGCAGGGCCAGCTTTTTGCCCTCGGGGGCGTTGCCAAAGGCCGAACGCAGGCTGACCTTGCCGTCGTTTTCGCCGTCAATGCCGGTGATCAGGCTATAGGCCGCCAGTGCCGCCGTGCCGCCAATAGCGCCCATATCCAGCGCGCTGTCATCTTCGCCTTCATGCGGGTGTAACTCGGCCAGTGCCGGCCCCATAACCCTGGAGAAAAGCGCAGCTCGTGCCGCCAATTCGCTGCCGAAATTCGGCGCGCCTATCTGCACCACACGGCCACGGCGGACAGGGCCCAGCCGCTTGGCCAGCTTTTTGGCAAGGATACCGCCGAGCGAATGGCCAACGAAATGCAGGCGACCCTCCGGCGGGAGTTTGTCGCAAAGCCCGTCAACCAGCGCCCCGATGGTATGGCGGGTAGAGGGATAGTCGATCACCATATCCCGAAACCCCGCCGCCCTGACCGCTTTGGCCAGCTTGCGCATAGAGGCCCCGCTCCGGCCCAGGCCATGAAGGATGACAACCGTTTCCATGCTACCAATGCGGCGGTTTCTGGTCAGCCAGGGGCGCGCCCGGCATAGTGTCGGCCTCCATCTGTGCCGCGCGTTCCATCAATAGCCGCACCCGCCGCTCCAGCCGCGCTATTTGCTCGGCCTGCGCGGCCACCACGCCGCTTAGCTCCTCCAGCGTGGCCGCCTGGTGGGCGGTGTGTTCTTCAAGCTTGGTCAGGCGGTCGGTCATGTGGGCTCCGGAAACAGGGTGGCAGGGTCTCCGGCCTGCCATTTGGGGTATTTCCGCATAATGGCGGCAAAGCGACGGGACGCAAGGAATTTTTCCAGCCATGCCCGCAGATTCGGCCATGGTTCCGCGTTAAACCATTCTATATCGACGTAGGCGAATTGCCGGATAAAGGTGGCGCTGGCGGCATCGGCGAGGGTGAATTGCGGGCCGGAAAGGAAAGGCCGTGTTTTTAGGATGGCATCCAGACTGAACAAGGTTTCCGAGGCAGTGTCACGGGCCGCTTTCGTGCCGGATGTGCCGTATTTATAAGCGTCTAGCGCGATTTTGAACGGGCCGTCGATTTCACTAATCAAGGGGTCATCCCGCCCGCCGAGCCAGCCTTCCGGGTCGTGCTGTTCCAGTGCCCAGAGCATAATATCATAGCTTTCCTCGATCACTTGATCAGGCAGCACCAGCACGGGCACTGTGGCTTTGGGCGAGGCCGTAAGTAGCTCGGGCGGCTTGTCCCTCAACAGCACCTCGCGCAGCTCCACTGTGATGCCGGCAGAGACCAGCGCAAGGCGGGCACGCATGGCATAGGGGCAGCGGCGGAAGGAATATAGGACGGGCAGGGTTTCCATTTTTTACGCCTCCATGAAAGCGCAATAACGCAAAAACCGCGATCCTGCCATCGGTTTTTGGACGCCCCGCGGGTTTGGCGCGAATATGGTCCCGACACCCATTACTTGCCTATGTAACTAATTGTTTACCAGTGTTTATTATCCTAGGAGAATAAACATCTCAAAACAAGGATTTTGTCAATGAAACCAACGCGCAAACAGGAATCTCTCGCACTGTTTTTCAACGCCCTGGCCCACCCGCGCCGGCAAATGATCTTTCAGGTTTTGCAGGATTGCGGGCGCGAGGGGATGCCCTATAAGCGCCTGCAGATGCGCACCGGCCTTACCCGCCCGACCCTCTCTTTCCACCTCCGGAAAATGGGTGAGGGCCGCATCCTCAGGCGTAAAGTCAAGGGCGTTGAGACATGGTATGGGATCAACCCCGCGCCCTTTACCATGTTCGAGGCCCCCATCCCCTAGACAATCCCGACAATTCCACCGATGATAGCTCCATGAATTGCCTTGCCAAATTCCTTGCCGCCCGCCTGCGCAGCTTTGGCTTTGCGCTGGCGGGGCTGGGCTATGCCATCCGGCAGGAAGGCAATGCGCGGGTGCATCTGCTGGCAACGGTGCTGGTGGTGGCGGCGGGGCTGGGGCTTGGCGTGTCGCGGCTGGAATGGGCGGCGCTGGCGGCGGCGATTGGGCTGGTCTGGGTGGCGGAACTGCTGAATACGGCGCTGGAAATCCTCTGTGATTATGTCGAGCCCGAAAAGGCGGAACCCATCAGGCGCGCCAAGGATGTGGCCGCCGCCGGAGTGCTCGTTGCGGCTCTCGCCGCCGCTGGTATCGGTGCGCTGGTCTTCTGGCCGTATCTTGCGGGGTAGGCCTGTGGCCTCGCTGCGCTCGGCTATGGCGGCGCGTCTGGCATTGCATGGCGTGGCGAGCCAGCACCCGCGCCGCGCCCCGACCTTTGCGCAGGTGGCCGGGCGCAGGAGGGAACTTGCGGCTTTTGCGCCCATAGGGTAGGACACGGCAACCGGATTCAGGATTGATATTATGGCCAAGAGAAAACCCAAAGTGCAGCGCCCCAAGGCCCTGCCGCCCCGTGGCTTCCGCGACTATTTCGGCGAGGATGTGCGCGCCCGCGCCGCCATGCTCGACAAGATCACCGGCGTTTACCACGCCTATGGCTTTGACCCGCTGGAAACCTCGGCGGTAGAAACCGTGGAGGCGCTGGGCAAGTTCCTCCCCGATGTCGACCGCCCGAATGAGGGCGTGTTCGCATGGCAGGATGAAGACGAGAGCTGGATGGCCCTGCGCTATGACCTCACCGCCCCCCTGGCGCGCGTCTATGCCCAGTTCCGCAACGATCTTCCCACCCCTTACCGTCGCTATGCCACCGGCCCCGTCTGGCGCAACGAAAAGCCCGGGCCCGGCCGCTTCCGGCAGTTCTACCAGTGCGATGCCGACACCGTGGGCACCCCCACCGTCGCCGCCGATGCCGAGATCTGCATGATGCTCTCGGATGCGCTGGAAGCGGCGGGCATTGCACGGGAGGATTACATCGTGCGGGTTAATAACCGTAAAGTCCTCAACGGCGTGATGGAAGTAGCGGGCGTGCTAGATATGTCCGATTTGTGCAAGTTTGAGGCTGAAAGAGGCATCGTTTTGCGCGCAATAGACAAGCTTGACAGGCTCGGGCCAGAGGGGGTGCGGGCGCTTTTGGGGGCAGGGCGCAAGGATGAAAGCGGGGATTTCACCGGCGGGGCCAACCTTTCCGATGAGCAAGCCGAGATCATCATGGGCTTTATGGATGCGCGGCGGGAAAGCGGCGGCGCAACCTGCGCCCGCCTGCGCGAGTTGGTCCAAGGCTCCGAGATCGGCCTCACCGGCGTGCAGGAGCTGGAAACCATCGCCGAACTCTCCGACACGGCAGGTTACGGCCCCGCCCGCCTGCTGATCGATCCTTCCGTGGTGCGCGGTCTTGGCTACTATACCGGCCCCGTTTTCGAGGCCGAACTCACTTTCGAGATCCTCGACGAAAAAGGACGCAAACGCCAATTCGGCTCCGTCGCGGGCGGTGGCCGTTATGACGACCTGGTCAAGCGCTTCACCGGCCAGGCGGTGCCTGCCACCGGGGTGTCCATCGGCGTGGACCGCCTGCGCGCGGCGCTGTCCATGCGCGGCGAGGCCACAGAAGGCCCTCGAGGGCCGGTGATTATCACGGTGATGGACCGGGACCGCATGGCCGACTATCAAGCCATGGTTGCTGAACTCCGCAATGCTGGCATCCGCGCCGAAGTCTATCTCGGCAACCCGAAAAACTTCGGCAACCAGCTCAAATACGCCGACGCCCGCAACGCCCCCGTGGCGGTGATCGAGGGCGGCGACGAGCACGCCAACGGCGTTGTGCAGCTCAAGGATTTGGCGTTGGGCAAGGCGCTGGCCGCCAACATCACGACCAATGAGGAATGGAAAGCCCAACCCGCCCAAATCCAAATCCCCCGCACGGCCCTGGTTTCGGAAGTGCGCAAAATGCTCGCCCGCGTCGACCATTCCTGACACGCCCTTGCCCCGTCTTCCGGCGCTAAAGCGCCGGACCGCGCCTCGCTGCGCTCGGATGCGGCGCGTCTGCTGCCGTGCTGTTTGGCAAATTCGGGCCCGCGCCGCGCTGCAAATGTTGGCGCTTGTGGCGAGCACAGCTGAGTATTTGAAGAAGAGTGAAGTAACATGGCCTGGCGCCTCAATTTTGGGCTGGGTTCTGATTTGCCCAAATCCCTGATGTCGATTGTCCTGTTCTGTGGCGGGGTGTTTTGCCCATCCGCCCCAGTAACACCCGCCACAAGCGACACATTCGCCGCGCGGCGCGGGTGCGACCTCGCCAATAAGTGCAATAGTAAACGCGCCGCCCCGCCGAGCCGAAGGCGAGGCGCGGGTCCGGTGCGTCAGCACCGGAAAATTCCGCGGTTCCGATGGTCCTACTGCCTGTGTATCGCCCTCCGAGTTAGGTATGCTAACGGGCCAATCAATACCTGCATGAAGGTTCGGCAGGAGCAAGCGACCAAACAGGCGAGGGCACCCCCTACCTTGCCCCCGATGCGGGGCTGGTTGCAACCGCAATCAAATAAACGTCGTCAGGTTATATAGCTGCGGCTGCGCATCCAATACCGTGCTGCCAACCTCACCAAAAGCCCACCACCTAACCCCGCCGCGCGCTCCAATTGTCCGACAGGAGTCCGACGGAAATCATACACTTTTCACCCCTCAACATTCCGGCACATTCACCGCCAACCCGCCCAGCGACGTCTCTTTGTATTTGTGGCTCATATCCACCCCCGTTTGCCGCATGGTTTCCACGCAGGCATCCAGCGAAACAAGGTGCACCCCGTCCCCCCGTAGCGCCAGCGAGGCCGCCGACACCGCCTTGATCGCCCCCAGCCCGTTTCGCTCAATACAAGGCGCCTGCACCAGCCCCTTCACGGGGTCACAGGTCATCCCCAGATGGTGCTCCAGCGCGATTTCGGCAGCGTTTTCAACCTGTTGCGGGCTACCGCCCAGCACCGCGCACAGCCCCGCCGCCGCCATTGCCGACGCCGAGCCCACCTCCCCTTGGCACCCCACTTCCGCCCCCGAGATCGACGCATTCGCCTTGATAATCCCCCCGATTGCCGCAGCGGTGAGCAGGAACGGCTCCACCATCTCCCCCCGCGCCGTGGGCACATGATCAAGGTAATAGCGCAGCACCGCCGGCAACACCCCCGCCGCCCCGTTGGTCGGGGCCGTCACCACCTGCCCGCCAGCGGCATTTTCTTCATTGATTGCAATGGCATAGACGCTGATCCAATCGTTGATCGAATGGGGGGCGGCCATGTTGGTGCCATGCTCCGCCAACAGCGAAGCGTGGATAGCTTTGGCCCGCCGCCGGAAACGCAACCCCCCGGGCAAAACCCCCTCCGTTTCCAGCCCGCGATTGATGCTGGCATTCATCACCGCCCACACCTTTTCAAGCCCGCTTTCCAGTGCCGCACGGCTCATATGGTGCAGCTCGTTTTCGCGCTTCATCTCGGCAATGGTTTTGCCGGATTTCGCAGCCATTACAAGCATTTGACTGGCGGTTTTGAACGGATAAGGGGCGGTGGGCTTCTCGGCCACCACCTCGTTTCCGGCCAGCTCGCGGGCGGTCATTACAAACCCGCCGCCAGTGGAATAATAGGTCTCGCGGGCATAGAGGTTGCCGCTGGAATCATAGGCCGAAAGCACCATGCCGTTGGCGTGGAGCGGCAGGGATTCGTCATAATCAAACCGCAAATCAACGCTCTGCCGATAGCGCAAATCGCCCAGCCCCGCAGGCGACACAGTGCCGCGCTTTTCGATCTCTTCAAGGGCCAAATCAGCGGTGCCCCGGTCATATTCCGCAGGGGTAAAACCGGCAAAACCCAGCGTCACGGCGCGGTCGGTGGCGTGGCCTTTTCCCGTAAAAGCCAGCGAGCCGTGCAGCGTGCAGCCCAAGCGGGCAAGGGTTCCGGCGCCCGGCACCACCTCCCGGCCCTCGCGCAGGAGGTCCAGAAACCGCGCGGCGGCGACCATGGGGCCGACGGTGTGGCTCGACGATGGCCCGACCCCGATTTTGAACACGTCAAAGATGCTGAGAAACATGCTTTCCCCTTGGGTTTTGCCCGATTATCGCTATATTGCGGCACCATGCGGGGGGAAACCCGACGATTGCAAGCGCATTTACGGCGAAGGGACGCATTATGACCGATAATCTTACGGGTTCGGACCGGGGCAAATACGCAGCCAGCAAGGCGGCGCTGGAGTTTATAAAGCCGGGGATGAAGGTGGGGCTTGGCACCGGCTCAACCGCCGCCTGGTTTGTGCAGCTTCTGGCGGGGAAGGTGAACAGCGAAGGGCTTGATATTGTTGGCGTTCCCACCTCCTCGCGCACGCGGGACTTGGCCGCGAGCCTTGGCATCAAGCTCACCACCTTGGAAGATGCGGGCTGGCTGGACGTCACCGTGGACGGGGCCGATGAATTTGACGCGAACCTGAACCTGATCAAGGGCGGCGGCGGGGCGCTGTTGCAGGAAAAGATTGTGGCCAGTGCCAGCAACCAGATGGTGGTCATTTCGGACGGGAGCAAGCAGGTGGATACGCTCGGAGCGTTTCCGCTGCCCATCGAGGTGGTGAAATTTGGCTGGCGCAGCACGGAAAGCACCGTGGAAGAAGTGCTGGAGGGGGCCGATGTGGCCAACCGCCGGATCAGCCTGCGGGAGGAAAACGGCGCGCCCTATGTGACCGACGAGGGACATTATATCCTTGATTTGCACCTCAACCGCATTGGCGACCCGCGCGGGCTGGCCGAGGCGCTGAACCGCATTCCCGGCGTGGTGGAAACCGGGCTGTTTGTGCTAATGGCGGACACGGTTCTGGTGGGCTATGAGGATGGCAATGTGCACACCTATGACCGCGACAGGGGCGACCTTGGCCGCCACAAGGTGCATATGCCCAGCAAAGATTCGCTTTATGTGCCGGGGGCCTAGATGGAATATGATTTTGACCTGTTTGTGATCGGTGGCGGCTCCGGCGGTGTGCGGGCGGGCCGTGTGGCCGCACAGGGCGGGGCCAAGGTGGGCCTGGCGGAGGAATACCGCATGGGCGGCACCTGTGTTATTCGCGGCTGTGTGCCCAAGAAGCTGATGGTCTATGCGTCGGGCTACGCCGAGGCGATGAATGATGCCGAAGGGTTCGGCTGGACCATTGGCAAGCGCAGCTTTGACTGGGGAACCCTGATCGGCAGGATTGACGATGAGCTGGACCGGCTGGAGGGGCTGTATCGCAAGGGGCTTGAGGGCAACGGCGTGCAGGTGTTTGACGCCCGCGCGGTGGTGAAGGACGGGCATACGGTGGCGCTGTCCTCGGGCGAGACCTTCACGGCGAAATGGATTCTGGTGGCCACAGGTGGCCGGCCTTTTGTGCCTGATGTAAAGGGCGCGGAGCATGTGATTACGTCAAGCGACATCTTCCTGATGGACCATCTGCCCAAGCGCATCCTGATTGTCGGTGGCGGCTATATCGCCAGCGAATTTGCCGGTATTTTCAACGGCATGGGCGCGGAGGTGACGCAGTTTTACCGGGGCGCGCAGATTCTGCGGGGCTTTGATGGCGAGGTGCGCGGCCATGTGGCCGACGAGATGATCCGCAAAGGGGTGAACCTGCACCTTGGCACCGATGTGGTGGAGATCGCCAAGAAGGATGACGGGCTGCATGTGACCTGCACCAACGGGTCGGTGAAGGTGGTGGACGAGGTGGTCTATGCCACGGGGCGGGTGCCCAATACCGAAGGGCTCGGGCTGGAGGCGGCGGGGGTGAAGCTCGGGCGCAAGGGCGAGGTGATGGTGGACCGGTTCTCGGCGACCAGTTGCGAGAGCATCTATGCGGTGGGCGATGTGACCGACCGCGTGCAGCTTACGCCTGTGGCCATTCGCGAGGCCATGGCCTTTGTGGAGACGGTATTCAACAATAACCCCACGGCGGTGGACCACGAGTTCATCCCCACAGCGGTGTTCACCCAGCCGGAGATCGGCACGGTGGGCTATACGGAAGAAGACGCACGGGCGGATTTTGACATCGAGGTTTACCGCGCCGCCTTCCGGCCCATGGCTAATGTGCTGGCGGGGCGCGACGAGCGGATGCTGATGAAGCTGATCGTTGAAAAGACCAGCCGCGAGGTGATTGGCTGCCACATTATCGGGCCTGCGGCGGGGGAGATGATCCAGCTGGCGGGGATTGCGGTGAAGATGGGGGCCACCAAGGAGGATTTCGACCGCACTGTGGCGGTGCACCCCACCGCGGCCGAAGAGCTGGTGACGATGAAAGAGCCAACGAGATAGTGCCTGAAGGAGGCCGATATGTTTGATAAAATTCTGCTGCCTATTGATTTGAACGAGGAAAGCTCGTGGCAAATGGCGCTGCCCGCGGCGGTGCGGTTAGCGCAGCAAAATGGCGCGGAAATCATCGCTGTGAATGTGGTGACAGACCTGGACATGACCCTTGTCGGGCCGTTTTTACCCGAGGATTACGCGCAAAGAATGGTGGCCGAGGCGGAGAAAAGCCTGAAGGCGTTGCTTGAGCGCGAGATCCCCGAAGAGGTGCTGGCGCGGCCCCATGTGCGCCGTGGTAAACGGGTGTATCGGCAGATCAAAAAAGCGGCGAACGAGTTGGGGGCGGATGTGATCGTCATGGCCTCCCATCGTCCGGAGAATAAAGATGCGCTGATCGGCCCGAACGCCGCGCAGGTGATGCGCCACGCCACGCAATCTGTGCTGCTGATGCGCTGACCTCGCGGGTTTTCCGGTTGCGCTCGCGCAACCCGCGCCGACGAGGGGGGCCGGATTTCTTGCGCAATTTTGCATACAAATTGAGTTTTTTGATTGCGCAATTTTGCATACAAATTGCTGGTGCAGGCTCCCCGAGGAGGCGCGCGCCCGGGGCTGTCCGCCAGCTCCGGGTTTGCTTTGGCCTCTGCGGGGGCTCCCTCAGCGATTTGTAGGTAAAATTGCGCATAATAACCGCCCCCACTCGGCCAAAGCACATTTTCAGGCAAGCTGAAAATGCCTGCCGCTGGCCCGTGCCTCGCTGCGCTCGGTGGGGATGGGCGCTAGCTTTTTGTCAAAGTTCCCAGCGTAGCAGCTATCTTTGCCCCATCCCCTTCCAGCATAAGCCGCTTTATCCGCGCGGTTTCACCCGAAATAAACCGGATGCGGGATTTGGGCACGCCGCTGGCTTTGGCGAGGAATTTGAGCAGGGCTTTATTGGCGGCGCCGTCAACCGGCGGGGCCGAGACACGCACCGCGAGCACGGGCCTGCCGGAGGTGTCTTCCCTGATACCTTCCACCTTATCGCGCCCGCCTTTGGGGGTGAGGCGCAGGGCAAGTTCCAGCCCGCCATCCACCACCCGCCACGGGGTCATCCGAAGGCACCGATATTGTTGGCGAGGATCACGCGGAGAGCGAATATGCCAAAGATCAGCACCATCGGCGCGAGGTCCAGCCCGCCCATCGGGGGCAAGACAGTGCGGATTTTACGGTAGATGGGCTCCAGAATCCGGTTCAGGCCATACCAGATTTGTGCCACCAGGGGTTGGCGGATGTTGAGCACCTGAAAATTCACCAGCCAGCTCATAACGATATGGGCGATGATGATGAACCACATCAGGCTAAGGGCGGCGCTGAGGATTTGGAAAAGCGAGGTCATGGATAAGCGCTCCGAAAAAGGGTTGGCCTCTCATTTAGTATGTGCAGGCGCAAGCTGCAAGGGCCTGACCCTCAGGGCAATCGCATTTCAAAAGCTTCTCATTAGGGACCTTAGGAAATTGTCGTTCCAGCCTGCGCGTTTGAATTTTACGCGGTTCGAGCCTTTGTCGGTATTTTTCTTGATGATGTTGAGCGCA
>JALWPC010000658.1 GCA_026995265.1 Paracoccaceae bacterium | reverse complement strand
GACAAATGTCACTAACCCATTTATTTTTAAAGATATTTTGTCGCACTTGACCTGCATCAATATGCTGCACCCCGGGTTCGGCTTCATTGCGTCAAACGCAATAAGCGCGAAGGTGCGCACAACGTGGAGGGCACGTAATGCATGATTTAGACGGGGTCACGAAATCTGACCAATACCGGGCGCTGGGGCTCAGCACCCTGGCCTTCACCGTATGTTTCGCCGTGTGGACGATCTTTTCCATCATCGGTGTGAAGATCAAACAGGACCTTGGCCTGTCTGAAACCCAGTTCGGCCTGCTGGTGGCCACGCCGGTGCTCACCGGCTCGCTCAGCCGCATCTTTCTGGGCGTCTGGACAGACCAATTCGGTGGCCGCATCATGCTGCCCCTGCAAATGCTGATCACCGCCGTTTCGGTGTGGCTGCTCGCCTCGGTGCACACCTACGCGGTGTTCCTGATGGCCGCGCTTGGCCTTGGCCTTGCGGGCGGCTCCTTCATCATCGGCATTGCTTATGTGTCCCGCTGGTTCCCGGCGGAAAAGCAGGGCACGGCGCTGGGGATTTTCGGCGCGGGGAACGTGGGCGCAGCGGTCACCAACTTCGCCGCCCCCTTCCTTGTCATCGCGCTGGGCTGGGAAGACACCGCCCGGGTTTACGCCATCGTGCTGGTCGCCATGGCCGTTATCTTCTTCCTGTTTGCCAAAGAGGACCCGGTGCGCAAAAAGCAGAAAATCACCGGCAGCAAGCCCGCCTCGGCGCTCAAGCAGCTTGAGCCGTTGAAAAACCCGCAGGTTTGGCGCTTTGCCACCTATTACTTCTTTGTGTTCGGCGGCTTTGTTGCCTTCGCCTCCTTCCTGCCGCGCTACTATGTCGGCGCTTATGGCGTGGCGCTCACCTCGGCGGGCCTGTTTGCGGGCATGTATTCCCTGCCCGGCTCGATTTTCCGCGCCCTTGGCGGCTGGATGTCCGATGTTTGGGGCGCCCGCTTCGTGATGTATCTCACCTTTGGCTTGTCGCTCGTGGTGCTGTTTATCATGAGCTACCCCAACACCAGCTATGTGGTGCAGGGCATCCCGAATGAAGACGGCACCCCGCGCCTGATCGAGTTCAGCTTCGGCATTCCGCTTTATGTATTCGTGTTCCTGACCGTGGTTCTTGGCTTTGTGATGAGCCTCGGCAAGGCGGCGGTCTATAAGCACATTCCGGTTTACTTCCCGCAGAATGTGGGCGCGGTTGGCGGGCTTGTCGGCATGATCGGCGGGCTGGGAGGCTTTGTCCTGCCCATCGCCTTTGGCATCTTGCTCGACCTCACCCATGTGTGGTCGGTGGTGTTCATGCTGATGTTCGCGCTGGTCGCGGTCAGCCTTACATGGATGCACCTGGCCATTCGCGCCATGGATCGGCGCGCCCATCCCGAGCTGCGCAACGCCACCCACCTTTCCGATTTACCGAATACCTGAAAAATGGCGGGCCCCGAGCGGCCCGCCCAACCCCTTAGAAGGAGAAAACCCTTGGGACAAGACTTGAGAAACTGGGACATCGAGAACGAGAGCTACTGGGCCTCGACCGGTAAACCCATCGCCACCCGCAACCTGTGGATTTCCATCCCCAGCCTTCTGGCCGGCTTTGCCGTCTGGCTTTACTGGGGCATTATCACGGTGCAGATGATCAACCTCGATTTTCCCTTCGAGAAATCACAGCTCTTCACCCTTGGGGCCATCGCGGGCCTCACGGGGGCGACGCTGCGCATCCCCTCCACCTTCTTCATCCGCATCGCGGGCGGGCGCAACACCATCTTCTTCACTACCGCCCTCCTGATGATTCCGGCAGCGGGCACCGGCATGGCCCTGAGTGACCCGAACACCCCGCTTTGGCAGTTCCAGCTTCTGGCCTTCCTCTCGGGCATCGGCGGCGGCAACTTCAGCTCCTCCATGTCCAATATCAGCTTTTTCTACCCGAAAAAGGTGCAGGGCTATGCCCTGGGGATGAACGCGGGCCTTGGCAATTTTGGCGTGACCACCATGCAGATCGTCATCCCGCTGGTGATGACCTTTCCGCTGTTTGGCGGCGAGGGCCGCGAGCTGGTCAACACCTCGGGCACCCTGATCGGCAAAATTCCGGCGGGCACGGTCACCTATATCCAAAACGCGGGCTATGTCTGGCTGCTGCTGCTGATCCCGCTGGCGGTGTTTGGCTGGCTGGGCATGAACAATATTCGTGACGAGCACGTCTCGCCCGACATCCCCAACCCGTTGGGTGCCTTTGCCATTATCACCGGCATGTTGCTGATCGGCCTTGTCGCCGCCGCTGCGGGCCTGTGGCTGCTGCTGCCCAACACTCAAGGCGGCTTGCCCACCTCCGGCTGGGGCGTTTCCAAATGGATTGTGCTGCCGCTGGTGATTATTGCCACCGTGGCCATGCTGCGGATGATCCCCGGTTCGGTGGGGAAAAACCTCGCCCACCAATACAAGATATTCGGCAACAAGCACACATGGGCGATGACCATCATCTACACCATGACCTTTGGCTCCT
>JALWPC010000657.1 GCA_026995265.1 Paracoccaceae bacterium | reverse complement strand
CGCCAGGCGCTGGACACCGACCCGCGCAAGGCAGACGCCATCCCCTCCACCAAGGGCACCCTATGACCTGTGTCATTGTTGACTATAACTCCGGCAACCTGCGCTCTGCCGCCAAGAGCTTCGAGCGCATGGCGGCGGAAACCGGCGATACAATCATCGTCAGTTCCGACCCGGATGTGGTCGCCAAAGCCGACCGTATCGTGCTGCCCGGGGTGGGGGCGTTCAGGGATTGTCGCGACGGTTTAGGGGGCTATACGGGGCTGTTCGAAGCCATCGAACAGCGGGTTATCTCTGAAGGCGCGCCGTTTCTGGGCATCTGCGTTGGTATGCAGCTTATGGCCAGCCTCGGCCGCGAGCATGGGCATGAAACCGAAGGGTTTGGCTGGGTTTCCGGCGAGGTTGTCGAATTCCGGCCCGATGACCCTGATCTGAAAATCCCGCATATGGGCTGGAACGACCTCGTGATTGACCAGCCCCACCCCGTGCTGGACGGCCTGAACCACGGCGACCACGCCTATTTCGTGCACTCCTACCACCTTGCGCCCCAAAACGCCGCCCACAAGCTCGCCCATGCCAATTATGGCGGCGAGATCACAGCGGTTGTGGGGCGGGACAATATGATCGGCACCCAGTTTCACCCTGAAAAAAGCCAAGCCACAGGCCTGCGGTTGATCGGGAATTTCCTGCGCTGGAAGCCGTAATGGTGGGGTAAAACCCCACCCTGCCTCCCTTTCGGAGGATGCTGTGCTCTGCACGCACCATTATGGCCGCCAGCCCGGGCCTTTGAAAATGTAGCCGAGCGCCTCGCGAAGCCCTTTGGCTTTACGCACATCGCGCCATATATCCACATATTCGCCAAACATCACCTTAAAGGGGTTCAACGTGTTGATCGGCTTGGTAATGCCATAAGTCACCTTCTCCTCCTCCGGCGCATAGGTGCCAAAAAGACGGTCCCACATGATCAAAATCCCGCCGTAGTTCTTATCTATATATTGCGGGTTAGACCCGTGATGCACGCGGTGGGTGGAGGGGGTGTTAAGCACCCTGTCCAGCACCCCGAGCTTACCGAGCTTTTCGGTGTGAATCCAGCTCTGATAGGCGATCACCACTGAAAACCCTACAATCACCTGTGCCAGCGAAAACCCGATCAACACCATAGGCACGTAGAACACCCATTCGATCAGCGAATCCACCCAGGAAATCCGCAAAGCGGTGGTAAAGTTGAATTCGGGCGAAGAGTGATGCACCGAATGGTTGGCCCAAAGCAAGCGGACCTCGTGTTCGGTGCGGTGCATCCAGTAATAGCTGAAATCTGCCGCCAGAATGGCCAGCAGATACACCGCCCAGCTATCGGGCATCGGGCCAAGGGCTAAAGGGGTGGCCAGCCAGAGGCCGATCACAAAGATTAGCCCGTAAAAAGTGCGCGACAGGACCACACTCACAATGGCAATAAATGCGTTTACATAGCTCTCCCCCAGCTTTTTGCGCTGCCCCTTCACCACGTCCCACACGGTTTCGGAAACCAGCGCCAGCAGAAAGGCGAGGCCCAGAATGCCCAATATATCAAAGGTGAGCGCATAGTGCGCCAAATCATTGTCCAATTTTTCCATTGCTCATTTCTTCCCTATTTGTTATCATATTTGAGTGAACGTTCGTTCATTCATATAGCCACGGAAACACAGAATGCAAGAGAAAATTGGAAAGCGGGAGGCGGCCACCCTGAAGCGACGCAAGCACATTGTGCAGGCGGCAGCACTGTGTTTTATCGATCAGGGCTTCCATCAAACCAGTGTGCGGGATATCGCCAAGCGGGCCAATATCAGCCTTGGCAACCTATATAACCACTTTCAAAACAAGACCGCGTTGATCGCAGAAATAGCCGCACTGGAGGCCGAAGAACTGGCGGGCGTGGCCAAGCAGCTAAACGGAACAGCCGCGCCGGAAAAACGCATGGAGCGCTTTATAAAGGCCTATTTCAAGGCGGTGTCCGGCAAAGAAAACGCCGTGCTGACGGCTGAGATCATGGCCGAAGCCATGCGCAACCCGAGCGTGGCAGGGGGTTATGATGCCAACCGGCAGGGCTTGCTGGCATCGCTTCTCCCGCTGGTGGAATCGCTCCACCCCAGCGCCCTGCCCGGCCCGCGCGCCGAGCTTATTCTGGATATGATCGAGGGCGCGGGCCTTCGCGTGGCGTTTGAAAGCCGCAAGGTTCAGAAAACCACCCGTGATGCCCTTTTGGCTTGGATACTAAGCCCAGTGAGCTAATCCAGAAACGCAGGCAGATCGGGAACTTTTTGGCATGGAGCCCGCAATGGTGGATGCAAATACGCACCCTGCCCATGCCGCAGGGTGCGGGGGGTCCCCCACGCACATGTGCAGGTGTCAGTTCACCCGATGCCAGGTGCTTGAGCGGCAGAAAATGCCAGCCACACAACCCTGCACCACAAGGGTATCACCATCGAGCGTCAGGTTGGCACGGTAGGTTTTATCACTATCCGGCGCCCACACATTGCCACGGTTCCAGCGGTCTTCGC
>JALWPC010000656.1 GCA_026995265.1 Paracoccaceae bacterium | reverse complement strand
CAGTTTATCGTCAAAGTGCCCAACGGGGCCAACCAGAAACATCTGGTCGTGGGGGAAACCACCCCGATCAGTTGGCATAGCGAAGATTGCCGCGCGCTCGATCCGTAGTGCGCAATCAACAGGAAATGCGCAGGAAAGCCCGATCAGCGTATTTTCTTCACCTCGGGCATTCAAAGGGAGAAAAATATGAAACTGAAAAAACTACTGGCAGGGGCGGCGATGCTGGTCGCGCTCGGCACCACGGCCGCCGTGGCCGAGGAGATCACCGTGGTTTCCTGGGGCGGGGCTTATACCAAGTCGCAGGTCGAGGCCTATCACAAGCCCTGGATTGCCGCGACAGGCAATTCCATTGTGTCCGAGGATTATTCCGGCGGTCTGGCCGAGGTCAAGGCGCAGGTGGAAGCCGGCAATGTGACCTGGGACGTGGTCGATGTGGAGTTTTCCGATGCGGTGCGCGGCTGTGACGAGGGCCTGCTGGAAGAAATCGACCCGTCAATTCTGCCACCGGCCCCCGATGGCACCCCGGCGCTGGAAGATTTCATTGATGGTTCGGTAACCGATTGCGCGGTGGCCAACATCGTGTGGTCCACCATCTTTGCCTATGACACCACCAAATTCCCCAACGGGCCGACCACCATTGCCGATTTCTTCGATCTGGAGAAATTCCCGGGCAAGCGCGGCCTGCGCAAAGGACCCAAGGTTAACCTTGAAATGGCGCTGATGGCCGACGGCGTGCCTGCTGATCAGGTCTATGACGTGCTCTCGACCCCCGAAGGGGTGGACCGCGCATTTGCCAAGCTCGACACCATCAAGGACAGCGTTGTCTGGTGGGAAGCCGGGGCGCAGCCACCGCAGCTTCTGGCCGATGGCGAAGTGGCCATGACCACGGCTTATAATGGCCGTATCTTCAACGCGGTGGCCTCCGAGGGCAAGCCTTTCCAGATCGTCTGGGATGGCCAGATTCTCGACCTTGACCTCTGGGTGATTCCAAAAGGCACCAAGCACCTGCAAACGGCGCTTGATTTCGTCGCCTTCTCGACCGCGACCGAGCAACTGGCAGCGCAGGCGTCCTGGATCTCCTATGGTCCGGCCCGCCGGTCTTCGGGCGCGCTGGTTGGCAAGTTCCATGATGGCTCTGTCGATATGGGCCCGAATATGCCCACGGCCGAGGCCAATATGAAGAACGCCCTGCTCAACAATTTCGAGTTCTGGGCTGACAATCAGGACCAGTTGAACGAGCGCTTCAACGCCTGGTTGGCGCAATAATAAACCCATTGCGGGAGGGGGCTGCTCCTCCCGCATCTTTCTTCCGTGAAAGCACCGATATGAGCGACCAAACAGAGTCAGGGCCGGTTCTGGCCGCCGATGGCACGCCTTTGAAAAAGAAGCTTGCGCAAGCGCTTTTTCTGAGTCGTCTGCGCGCCTTTGCGCTGGTGGCACCGCTGCTTTTGTTCATCATGGCCAGCTTCATCATTCCGATTCTGTCGCTGATGTGGCAGGGGGTGAAAAACGATACGTTTGAGCGCTATATGCCGCAAAGCACGGTGCTGATGCGGCAATGGGATGCGGTTTCGCCCCCCACCGAGGAGATGTATGCGGCCCTGGTCGCCGACCTCGTCGAGGCCCGCAAGGCCCGCACCATCGGGCGGGTGGCCACAAGGGTGAACCAGGAGGACCCGGGCACCCGATCGCTGTTTACCAAATCCGCCCGCAAGGCCAAAAAGCTGGAAGCGCCGTTTATGGAGTCGCTCAACGCGGTGGATGATCGCTGGCAGGACCGCGAGGTGTGGAAGGCGATGAAAATCGCCGCGCTCACCTATACGCCCGCTTATTACGCCGCTGCACTGGATATGAAATACAACGCCGACGGCTCGTTCGAGATTCTGCCCAAACAGGAACGGATCTATAATTACCTGCTGGTCAAAACCCTCGGCATCAGCCTCACCGTTACCCTGCTGACGCTGGTTCTGGGCTATCCCGTGGCGTGGCTGATGGCCAATCTGCCCGCCCGCCATGCCAATCTGCTGATGATTCTGGTGCTGCTGCCGTTCTGGACCTCGCTGCTGGTGCGCACTACCGCCTGGATCGCCATGCTGCAAAGCCAGGGGATATTGAACGACATCTTTGTGTTTATCGGCCTGACCGATGACGACCACCGCTTCAGCCTGATCTACAACATGCGCGGCACCATTATTGCCATGACCCATATTCTGCTGCCATTCATGATATTGCCGCTTTATTCGGTGATGAAGAGCATCTCGCCCAGCTATGTGCGGGCCGCCAAATCATTGGGCGCCACCAACTGGACGGCCTTCTGGCGGGTCTATTTTCCGGCCACGGTGCCCGGCATTGGCGCGGGGGCGCTTCTGGTGTTCATTCTGGCCATTGGCTATTATATCACCCCGGCGCTCGTTGGCGGGCAGGACGGGCAGATGATCTCCAATCTGATCGCCTATCACATGCAGAAATCGCTGAACTGGTCGCTGGCGGCGGCGCTGGGGGGCATTCTGCTGGCCATCGTGCTCATTCTTTACTGGCTCTATGACAA
>JALWPC010000655.1 GCA_026995265.1 Paracoccaceae bacterium | reverse complement strand
GGCTTTTTGCATGTCGGCTCCTGCGCGGTTCTGGGTGCTGGACATCGGGCGGCGTTCCGGCCTATTTACACCCATGGAAACCGCGATAGCACGCCCCCCAAAAGCCCGCAAGGCGCACCGGCCTGACCTTTGGTCGGTCGGCGCGGTGGTTATCGCCGCTTTGGTGCTGCTGCCGCTGGTCGCGGTGGTCTACATCGCCTTTTTCCCGACTGAAAACATATGGGGGCACCTCGTCTCCACCACCCTGCCGCGCTATTTGCGCAACTCGCTGGCGCTGATGGTGATGGTCGGGCTGGGCACGGGCATTATCGGCACAGGCGCGGCGTGGCTGGTGGTGATGAAGCGCTTCCCGGGGCGGCGCTGGCTGCAATGGATGCTGCTTATGCCCATGGCCCTGCCCGCATACATTAGCGCCTATGCGCTGGTGGATTTCCTTGAATATGCGGGGCCGGTGCAAACCCTGCTGCGCGCGACCTTTGGCTGGCACACCGCGCGGGATTACTGGTTTCCGGAAATTCGCTCCATCTGGTTTGCCGCCATGGTGCTGGTGCTGTCGCTCTACCCTTACGTTTACCTGCTGGTGCGGGCGGCGTTTCGGGAGCAATCGGCCAGCATGGTCGAGGTCTCCCGGGCGCTGGGCTGCGGGCCGTGGAAGAGCTTCTTCCGCGTGGCCCTGCCCATGGCGCGGCCCGCCATTGCCGCAGGGCTGGCGATTGTGATGATGGAAGCGCTGAACGATTTTGGCACCGTGGATTATTTCGCCGTGCAAACCCTGACCACGGGGATTTTCACCACATGGCTACAAAGCTATAATGCGGGCGGGGCGGCGCAGATTGCCACCTTGATCCTCGTTTTTGTGCTGGTGCTGGCGGTGCTGGAGAAATACGCTCGCAAGCGGCGGCGCTTTCATAGCCTTTCGGCCAAGATCACCCCCATCACGCCCGAGCGCTTGCACGGGGTGGCGGCGTGGCTGGCAACGCTCGCCTGCCTGTTGCCCTTCATCGCGGGCTTTGCCCTGCCCGTGGGCGTGATCACCGCCAAGGCCTTCAGCCATGCTGACCTCTGGGCCGATCCGAAACTCTGGCATGCGGCCAAAAACACGCTGGCGCTGGGCGCGGGGGCGGCAGTGCTGACAGTGCTGGGCGCGCTGTTCATGGTTTACGGGGTGCGCAATTCCAGGCGCCGCCTGCCGCGCTTGCTGATGCCCGTCACCTCTATCGGATACGCCGCCCCGGGGGCGGTGCTGGCGATTGGTATTCTCATCCCCTTTGGTGCGTTTGACAACTGGCTGGCTGACACCATCGAGCGCTGGTTCGGGGTGGACATCGGCCTGCTGCTCACCGGCTCCGCGGCCGCCGTGATGTTTGCCTATGCGGTGCGGTTTTTCGCCATTCCACAGGGCGCGATTGATTCGGCGCTGGGGCGGGTGACCCCCTCTATGGACATGGCGGCGCGATCATTGGGGCGCAATAGCTGGCAAACCCTGTGGGCCGTGCATGTGCCGCTGATTCGCGGTTCGGTGCTGGTGGCGGCGCTGCTGGTGTTTGTGGATTCGGTCAAGGAACTGCCCGCCACGCTCATTCTGCGCCCGTTTAACTTTGACACATTGGCGACGCAGGTTTATGGCCAGGCCTCGCTGGAAAACCTCGAAAAGGCCGCGCCTTCGGCGCTTTTGGTGATGCTGGCCGGGCTTTTGCCGGTTATACTGCTGGCCAAGGCCGGAAACCGGCGCAAACATCGTTAAATCCTTGCAATTCGTGGCGGAAAAGCCAATAAATTTGATAATACCAGTTAAGCTGCGCCAATCGGCAATAGATAAAGGGACAGATTATGAGCGAAGAAGATGATGTAAAAGGTGGCGGCGGGATGAAGATGATTCTCGTCATCGCTGTGGCTGCTGCTGCCGCATTTGGCGGATACAAATATTATGATGGTAAGCAGCAAGAGGCGCTGGCTGCGCAACAAGCCGAAGCCGAAGCCGCTGCATTGGCGGCCGCCAAAGCGGCAGAAGAAGCTGCGGCCGCCGAAGCAAAGGCTGCCGAGGAAGCTGCGGCTGCCGAAGCCGCTGCGGCCGAGGCTGCCGCTGCTGAAGAAGCTGCCGCTGCCCAGGCCGCGCTGGATGAGCAGGCTGCGGCGGCCGATGCTGCTGTGGCCCAAGCTGCCGCCGAAGCCGAAGCCGCGCTGGCTGCCAAGGCTGCTGAAGAAGCCGCCGCCGCTCAAGCTGCACTGGATGAGGAAGCCGCCGCTGCTGACGCCGCCGTGGCCCAAGCTGCCGCCGAAGCCGAAGCCGCGCTGGCCGCCAAGGCTGCTGAAGAAGCCGCCGCCGCCCAAGCCGCGCTGGACGAGGAAGCCGCCGCTGCGGATGCCGCCGTGGCTCAAGCCGCCGCCGATGCCGAAGCCGCGCTGGCCGCGAAAGCTGCTGAAGAAGCCGCCGCTGCGCAAGCTGCGCTGGATGAGGAAGCCGCCGCCGCCGATGCCGCCGTGGCGCAGGCTGCCGCCGAAGCCGAAGCCGCGCTGGCCGCCAAGGCCGCCGAAGAGGCGGCCGCTGCG
>JALWPC010000654.1 GCA_026995265.1 Paracoccaceae bacterium | reverse complement strand
CCAAATCCGAGTTTCTGCATGTGATGCAGTCGCGCGGGTTCTTGTCCGACTGCACCGACCTTGAGGGGCTTGATGAAGCGCTGATTGCGGGCGTCGTGCCGGGGTATATCGGCTTTGACGCGACGGCTGACAGCCTGCATGTGGGCTCGCTGATCCAGATCATGATGCTGCGCTGGCTGCAAAAAACCGGCCATAAGCCGATTGCGCTGATGGGCGGTGGCACCACCAAAATCGGTGACCCTTCGGGCAAGGATGATTCCCGCCCGCAGCTCACCCCGGAAAAGATCAACGAAAATATCGCGGGTATTCGCAAGGTTTTCGGCAAATATCTTGAATTTGGTGATGGCGCCACCGATGCCGTTCAGCCCAATAATGCCGAGTGGCTGGACCAGCTCAATTACATAGACTTCCTGCGCGATTATGGCCGTCATTTTACCATCAACCGGATGCTGAGCTTTGACAGTGTCAAGCTGCGGCTGGACCGCGAGCAGCCCCTCACCTTCCTTGAGTTCAACTACATGCTGCTACAGGCCTATGATTTTATGGAGCTGAACACCCGCTATGGCTGCCTGCTGCAAATGGGCGGCTCGGACCAATGGGGCAATATTGTAAACGGTATCGACCTCACCCGCCGCATTAACCAAGCGTCGGTTTTTGGTTTGACCACCCCATTGCTCACCAAGGCCGACGGGTCCAAAATGGGCAAATCCGTATCGGGGGCGATCTGGCTGAACGCGGAAAAGCTCAGTGCTTACGAATTCTGGCAATTCTGGCGCAATACGCTGGATGCCGATGTGGAGAAGTTCCTCAAGCTTTTCACCGAAATCCCGCTGGACGAAGTGGCGCGCCTTGCTGCGCTTGAAGGGGCCGAGATCAACGACGCCAAAATCGCGCTGGCCAATGCGGCCACGACCTTGGCCCATGGCGAGGCCGCTGCCAAAGCTGCCGAAGCCACGGCCCGGGAGGTGTTTGAAAAGGGTGGCGTCGGGGATGACCTGCCAACCCTCGCCTTATCTGCCGCAGATATTGGCGAGGGGATCAGCCTCGTGCAGCTTTACGTGAAATCCGGTCTTGTGAAATCGGGCAAGGAGGCCAAGCGGCTGATGAAAGAAGGCGGGGCGAAAATGAATGATGCCCCGGTCAAAGACCCGGGCACCATCCTTTCACCAGCGGATATTGACGGGACGATCAAGCTTTCCGCCGGTAAAAAGCGCCATGCTTTGGTGAAGTTGGGCTAGTCCAAAGGTGCGTGGGAGACCACGCACCCTACTCCAGCATCCACTCACCATTGGGGGCGAAGGCATTGAAGGCAAAGGCAAAAACCACTTCGTGCTCTACGTTGTTGCCTGCGGCGTCATACACCCGAATGCTGCCAATATCGCGGCTTGTGGCAATCACGCGGCCATCCAAAGCGCTGGCCATGCCGGCCCGCCACACAATCCGGTAGCCTGCCTCCTCGATCACCTCTTCTTGCCGCAACCGTTCCAAAGGCCATGCCTTATTACCGATCCGCACCACGCGGGCGAGCGGCGGAATACCATGGGGTGGCGGGTCGCCATTGTAAAGGAAGGGCCGCGCGGCCGAGTCATAGCCGCTATAGGGGTTTTGCCCGTAGCGGCGGCGATAACCCGTAGGCTCGGCCATAATCAGCCCGTCGGGGTTGCGTTGGATGAATTCACCGAGGGACTCCGTCCAGCTCACGATTTTGGTCAGGTTGTTGCCCAATTGGCTGCCGACAATCGCCTCGCCGGTGAACTGCTGCCACCAGCTTTCTGTCTGGCGGTCATACATGATCATGTCCGAGTTGCGCAGCTTGCCCGACACGCCAAAATCCAGCACCTCGCCATTCAGGCGACGGTCAAACACGATGCCGGAATTGCACAGCGGGCAAAAGGTGACGGCCACGGGCACATCCCCCACCACATCATTGGCGATTTCGTGCCATGTGAGGTAGCGCAGCGGGTAGGCGCGCGGCACCTCCCCTGCGATTTCCAGCGCAATCACCGGCTCTCGCAGCGGAATATCGTTTTCACTCACAGGTTTGAATTCAACCGAGGCCAAAGCCGGAATGCCGTCTTTGGGCGGTCCGCCGGACATGATTTCGCTGAAATCGACGCTGGTTTTGTCAAAATCGGTGTTCGGCCATTCATGTTCCCAAAAGGCAACCTGAGCCACGGCGGGTGCGGCGGCAAATACCGCAGCGGCAACGGCAAGAAATTTAAGCATCTTGGCCCCCTTTCAACTGGATGCTGAAACGATGGGCCAAAACAGTTTTTTTATCCAGCCCGCCTCACGGGCTTGTGACGGTGCGTTAACTGGCGTCGGCTTTTATATAGGCGTGGGCGATATAATCGGGATCGGAGGCCACCGCGCCATTGGCCGAGCGGCTGCCGCGCTTGATCGCGTTCACCACATCCATGCCCTTCACCACGCGGCCGAAAACCGTGTATTGGCCATCCAGCGAGCTATAATCGGTGAACATGATAAAAAACTGCGAATTGGCCGAATTCGGGTCATTCGAGCGCGCCATGCCGACCACGCCGGGGCCAAAATGCA
>JALWPC010000653.1 GCA_026995265.1 Paracoccaceae bacterium | reverse complement strand
ACCGCAAGCGCCTTGCCCCCACCCGCAGCCCTGCCGAGCGCTATATCCCCATTGCCGACCGCTTGTGCGAAATGGGCCGCTTTGGCCAGCGCAGCGGGCGGGGCTGGTATCTCTACGAGGGCGGCAAGCAGGAGGACCCGGAGGTGGAGGCGATGATCCGCTATTATCGCAAGGCCGAGGGGATACCCCCGCAGCGCTTCTCAAGCTGCCAGATTTCCAGCCGCCTGCTGGCGGCGCTGATCAACGAGGGCGAGCGGATTTTGGAGGAAGGCATTGCGGCCTCGGCGGGCGACATCGACGTGGTGCAAATGCTGGGCTACGGCTTCCCCCGCTGGCGGGGGGGGCCGATGCATTACGGCAGCACCCTGCCGGACCTGCACCAGATGGTGGCTGATCTGGCCGCGCAAAGCCCCGGGTCCTGGGTGCTGGCCGAAAAATTCAAAGGATAAACCATGCTGCAAGTTAACAGTTTCGCCGCCGGAAAGTGGATTGCCCCCAGCCAAGAGGCCCGCCCGATCTACTCCGCTGTTACCGGTGAGAAAATCGCCCAAGCGGGCAGCCCGCTCGACACCCAAGCCATGCTCGATTACGCCCGCACTGTCGGCGGCCCCGCTCTGCACAGGCTCACCTTCCACGACCGCGCCCGCCGCTTAAAAGCGCTGGCGCTCTACCTGAAAGAGCGCAAAAAGCCGCTCTATGGGCTGAGCTATACCACGGGCGCCACCCATGCCGACAGCCAGATAGACATTGACGGCGGCATCACCACCATGCTGGTTTTCGCCTCCAAGGGGCGGCGGGAATTGCCCGATGCGCATGTTTACTTGGACGGCGAAATGGAGCAGCTCTCCCGCAGCGGCACCTTCATGGGCCAGCATATTTGCACGCCGATGCTCGGCGCGGCGGTGCATATCAACGCCTATAACTTCCCCGTCTGGGGGATGCTGGAAAAGCTCGCGCCGACGCTTCTGGCGGGGGTTCCGGCGATCATCAAACCCGCCACCGCCACCGCCCATGTGGCCGAGGTGGCGTTCCGGATCATGCTGGAAAGCGGGATCTTCCCCGAGGGCGCAATGCAGTTTATTGCGGGCGGGTCGGGGGGCCTGCTCGGCCAGCTTGGGCCACAGGATACTGTGGCCTTCACCGGCTCGGCCGATACGGCGCTGAAGTTGCGCTCATCTGAACACCTGCTGCGCCATGCGGTGCGCTTTACCGCCGAGCAAGACAGCCTGAACGCCTCGATTCTCGGCCCCGACGCCACGCCGGGAACGCCGGAATTTGATCTGTTCATCACCGAAGCCGCCCGCGAGATCACCACCAAGGCGGGGCAGAAATGCACCGCCATTCGCCGGATCATCGCACCGGAGCCGCTGGTGGAACCGGTGATCGACGCCCTGTCGGCCAGGCTCGACACAGCCCGCATCGGCGACCCTGCCGCGCGCGAAACCACCATGGGGGCGCTGGTCTCCGAGGCCCAGCGCGCCGATGTGCAGGCCCGCCTTGCCACACTTGCCAGCGAGGCGCAGCGGGTTTACGGCACCGACACCGCGCCGCTTGATCAGGGCGCCTTCATGACCCCCCAACTTCTGCACTGCCCCGCGCCGGACGAGGCGCAGGCGGTGCACGCAGTCGAAGCCTTCGGCCCCGTCTCCACCATCATGCCCTACCGCGACCTCCTTCACGCGGCAGCGCTGGCCAATCGTGGCGGCGGCTCGCTGGTGGCCTCGGTCATCACCCATGACCCCGATGTGGCCAGCCAGCTCGCCCAAGGCATCGCCGCCCACCATGGCCGGATCTACGTGAATGACCGTGACAGCATGGAAGAGAGCACCGGCCACGGCTCACCTCTGCCCCACATGGTGCATGGCGGCCCGGGGCGCGCCGGAGGCGGCGAGGAGATGGGCGGCGTGCGCGGGGTGATGCACTATATGCAGCGCACCGCCGTGCAGGGCTCGCCAAGGATGCTGAGCGCCATCGGCCAAACATGGCTGCCCGGCGCGCCGGTCACGAAAGCCGTTGAACACCCGTTTCGGCGGCGCTTTGGTGACTTGGCGCTGGGTGAGAGCCTACTGACAGCGCCCCGCAAGATCACGCTCGCTGACATCGAACATTTCGCCCATTTCACCGGCGACACCTTCTATGCCCACATGAACGAGGCCGCCGCCAGGGCCAACCCCTTCTTCCCCGGCCGTGTGGCCCATGGCTACCTGCTGCTCTCTTTCGCAGCAGGGCTGTTTGTAGAGCCAAACCCTGGGCCGGTGCTGGCCAATACGGGGCTGAATGCCCTGCGCTTCCAGAAGCCCGTGGTTCCGGGCGACAGGCTCCGCGCCCGCCTGACGGTGAAGCGCAAAACCAAACGGACGGAAGATTATGGCGAAGTGCTCTGGCACGTGGAACTGGAGAATCAGGAGGGCGAGGCGGTGGCCACCTATGAACTGCTGACCATGGTTGCCACTTAACCCGTTTCCGGCGCTAAAGCGCCGGACCGTGCCGCGCCTGTGGCGCGGTGGCGGCGCGACAACCATTGCGCGAGTGGTCAGGTTCCGCCCGCGCCGCATCC
>JALWPC010000652.1 GCA_026995265.1 Paracoccaceae bacterium | reverse complement strand
ATTTCAACCGCACTTTTTATGGCGAAATCATCGGCATAAAAATCGTGAACACCTCGGATGTAAAAGCCACGGTTTCCCTGCACCTTGGGAGCGCCAAAACCGCCTTGCAGGCCCATGAAGACGGCAAGCAGATTCGGAAATTTGCCCGCAAGCAAGGCTATATTGCCCGCTGGGGCACCAACTGGGGCAGCGGCGCGCGGGTGCTTGTGGCTTCCGCCGAGGCCGATATTGTGCTGAAAATAGAGCGCTTTATGCTGTATGCGCGTGAATAGCGCCCAAAAAATAACCCCCGCAGTTGCCAACGGAGGTTATAACGACTTAACAGTTCAGCTCTATCTCAGAGCAACCCTTCCCGCTGCGCTTTTTTGCGTGCGAGTTTACGGGCGCGCCGAATCGCTTCGGCCTTTTCACGGGCCTTGCGGATGGAAGGCTTCTCGAAATGCTGCTTGAGCTTCATTTCCCGAAAAACGCCTTCGCGCTGGAGCTTTTTCTTCAGAGCGCGAAGCGCCTGATCGACATTGTTGTCTCGAACCATTACCTGCATGGTGTCGTCACCACCTTTCTAATCAGTGTTGCATAAGTGCAGGAAGCCGCTCTATACCAAGGGGGCGGGAAATTGTCTAGGGGGCCTGACATGGCCAGGAAATCTGAGCAGGACCATATGGCCAAGGCCAGGCGCGCCGTAATCGACGCCGCCGTGAACCATGTGATGTTTGACGGCTGGTCGGATGCCACGCTTAAAGCCGCCATTGCCGATTCGGGGGTGGACCCTGCCCTCGCCAAGCTCGCCTTCCCCCGTGGCCCGCTCGACCTCGCGCTGGGTTCCCATTATCAGGGAGACACCGACATGCGCGCCGCCATGGAAGCGCTTGATCTAAGCGAGATGCGCTATTCAGAGCGGGTTGCCAAAGCCATTTCCCTGCGCCTCGGACTGGCCGATAAAGAGGCCGTGCGCCGGGGTATGGCCTTTTTCGCCCTGCCGCAAAACGCGGGCGCTGGGGCGGGGGCGCTCTGGCATACGGCTGACGCGATATGGGAAAGCTTAGGTGACACCTCGCGCGACTATAACTGGTATACCAAACGCATGACCTTGAGCGCGGTTTACTCGGCGTGCGTGCTGTTCTGGCTTGGGGACGAGGCGGGCGAAACCGAGGCCTTCATTGCGCGGCGCATTGCCAACGTCATGCGCTTTGAAGAGACCAAGGCCAAGTTTCGCAACAGCCCGCTGGGCCAGCAATTTTCAACCACTTTCGGCAGGCTGTTTGCGCATATCAAAGCCCCCGAAGCGCCCGATGACCTTCCGGGCAAGCTACATCAATAGGAGAACATCATGGCGCTAGGAAACGACGTCTGGACATGGTTCAAAGGCGACTGGACGCAGGCCAACCTGCCCATTCTCGGCTCGGCCGATCACGCGACTTGGCAAGGCACCCTGGTGTTTGACGGTGCCCGCCTGATGAACGGCTACGCGCCGGACCTCACGCTCCATTGCGAGCGGGTGGTGCGCTCGGCTGAGGCCATGGGCCTTGCCAGCCCCTATTCCGCCGTGGAAATCCGCGGCATCATCCAGAATGGTATCCGCAATTTCCGCAAGGGGGTAGACCTTTACCTGCGCCCGATGATGTGGTCCACGGAAGGCTCGGCGGGCTTTATCGACGCCGACCCGAACTCCACCGAGATCGCCATTGTGCTGGAGGCCCTGCCGATGTCCGAGCCCGGCCCCTTTGCCCTCACGGTGAGCCCCTACAAGCGCCCGCATCAGGACACCGCCCTGACCGAGGCCAAGGCCGCCTGCCTTTACCCCAATAATGGCCGGATATTGCTGGACGCCCGCAGGCGCGGCTTCAATAATGCCCTGTCGCTGGACCTGGAGGGTAACGTTGCCGAAACCGCCTCCACCAATGTGTTCATGCTCAAAGACGGGGTGTTTTATACCCCCGTGCCCAATGGCACCTTTCTTAACGGCATCACCCGCCAGCGGGTGATCAAGCTCTTGGCCGAGGCGGGCCACGAGGTGGTGGAAAAGAGCCTCACGGTGGAAGATTTCGCCAATGCCGACGAAATTTTCTGCACCGGCAACGCTAACAAGGTGCAGCCCGTCACCCGCTTTGAAAGCCGCGACCTGCCCACCGAGCAGGGGATGATGGTGCGCCAGCTTTATTGGGATTACGCCGAGTCCAAACCGGCGATCCGCTGATGATGCGCGCGGTCGAGATCACCCGCGCGGGCGGGCCCGAGGTGCTGGCCCTGTGCGAGCGCCCCGTGCCGCAGCCCTCGCATGAGGAAATCCTGATCAAGGTGGCGGCGGCAGGGGTAAACCGCCCCGATGCACTCCAGCGCGCCGGGGCTTATGATCCGCCCAAAGGGGCCTCGGACCTCCCCGGGCTGGAAGCCGCGGGCGAGGTGGTGGCCACTGGCGCGGGCGTCACCCGCTGGCGGGTGGGCGACAAGGTCTGCGCCCTGCTGCCCGGTGGCGGCTATGCCGAATATGCGACCACCCACCAGGACCACGCGCTACGGGTGCCCGAGGGCCTGAGCATGGCCGAGGCCGCCGCCCTGTGTGAAACCTACTTCACCGTCTGGAGCACGGTTTTTATGCGCGGCGGCCTGACCGCTGGCGAAACCTTCCTTGTGCATGGCGGCAGCTCCGGCATCGGCACCACGGCCATTCAGCTGGCCAAAGCTTACGGCGCGCGGGTGTTCACGACGGCTGGTAGTGCTGAAAAATGCGCCCTGTGTGAAAGCCTCGGGGCCGAGGCCGCGATCAACTATAAAACCCAGGATTATGTCGAAGAGGTCAAACACCTCACGGGCGGCAAGGGCGTGGACCTGATCCTGGACATGGTCGGCGGGGCCTATATCCCCCGCAATATCCGCGCGCTGGCGCTCGATGGCCGCCTTGTGATGATCGCCTTTCTGGGCGGCCCGAAGGTGGAGCTGAACTTCGCCCAGATCATGGTCAAGCGCCTGACCATCACCGGCGCCACCCTGCGCCCGCAGTCCGATCAGGCCAAAGCTGTTATTGCCGAAGCCCTGCGCCAGCATGTCTGGCCCCTGCTCGACTCCGGCCGCATCCGGCCCGTTATGGATCAAAGCTTCCCGCTGGAAGACGCCTTCAAAGCCCATGAGCGCATCGAGAGCAGCGGCCATATCGGAAAGATCGTGCTGTCACTGGCTTGAACGTGGCCCCTGAAATTTTCTGAAATTACGACCTAATTATCTGTAATTACAGCATAATAAGTTGTTTTGATTGACCTCACTAAACCAGTTTAGTGAGGTCAATCAGGCACCGGTTTGCGCCACTCCGTTTTTGGTGTATATCCTCTGGGTAGCGCTCTTCGGAGGCCCGAATGCCTGATGACCAAATCCAACCCCGCGCGCCGGTAAAAGTCCCGCTGGTGAAAAAGCCGCTCGGCGTGCTGCAAACCCTGCGCACCGCGCGCCGGAATGTTCTGGAAATCATCCCCGATATTGCCACCAAACAACCCATTGTCAGCGGTAAAACCGCCTTGGTGCGCTGGCATATGGTGATGGACCCGGGGGCGCTCCGCCGCATCCTCAAGGATAATCTCGCCAATTACCCGAAATCCGACGTCACCAAAAACCTGTTGAGGCCAGCAATAGGCGACAGCCTGTTTATCGCCGAAGGGGCCCATTGGCGCTGGCAGCGCCGCGCCGCCGCACCGGTATTTTCCCACCGAAATATCGCCGCGCTGGCCCCCATTATGTCCGCCTCTGCCGCGGCGGTGTGCGCCCGGCTGGAAGGGCGGGCGCAAGCCGATCTGTTCGAGGAAATGGTGGCGGCGACCTTCGAGGTGATCTCCAACGTCACCTTCTCCGGTTCGGGCGATATGGCCGGCGACGAGGTGCACAGGGCGATTGACCGCTTCATTGACGAATCCGGCCGGGTGTCTCTGTTTGACATTATCGGCGTGCCCACATGGGTGCCCCGCCCGGCGCGCCTGTTTGGCGGCAATCCGGTGGCCGATATGAAGCGGGTCGCCGACGCGGCGATTGAAAAGCGCCGCAAGACGGGGGCCAAGCCGGTGCCGGACCTCCTCGACCTGCTCCTGGAGGGCATGGACCCCGAAACCAAGCGCCAGATGAACTCTGCTGAACTGCGCGATAACCTGCTGACCTTCATCGTCGCGGGCCACGAGACCACGGCGCTGACCCTCTCTTGGGCGCTCTACCTCTGCGCTTTTGACCAGAGCGTGCAGGAAAAACTCCACGGCGAGGTCAGCGAAGTGCTCGGCGGCCGGATTGCGGGGCCGGAGGATATTGGCAAGCTCCCCTATACCGAACAGGTGATCCGGGAGGCCCTGCGCCTCTACCCGCCCGCCTCGTTTATCTCGCGCACGGCGCAGGGGCCGGACGAGCTTTGCGGCCGCGAGATTCGCAAGAAAGACACGGTGATGCTGCCGATTTATGCCCTGCACCGCAATGCCTTGCTGTGGCCCGAGCCCGATGCCTTCAGGCCCGAACGCTTCGCCAAAGGGGCCAAGCATGACCGCTTTGCCTGGCTGCCCTTTGGGGATGGCCCAAGGGTGTGCATCGGGGCGCATTTCGCCATGGTGGAGGCGCAAATCATCCTCGCCAGCCTGATCTCGCGCTATCACTTCGGGCCGATAGAGGGCAAAACACCGGTGCCGGAAATGGTGATCACCCTGCGGCCCAAAGGCGGTGTTTGGCTCAAGCTCACACCCCGCGGATAGGGCCCGCTTCCCCGTCGCCCGTTCACACGGGTTATCATAACTACTAACCTAGGTTAATAGTTATGATGACGGTAATTATTCTCAATAATACCAATGTTTTACTGGAAACTATGAGAAATCTGCGGTGTGAAATCCATCAGAAATTCCGGCGTGGAACTGGCTCAAATGCGGGCCTGGGTTTCCGGTGATTCCTCGCCCAGAATTTGCGGCTCGGTGCGGGCTTTGCAATCGCTGCGCGGGCATATCCGGCAGGTGATGCCGATGGGTTGCGGCGCGCCGAGGTCGGGCAGCCACTCGGTGAGCAGGGCGCGTTGTTCATAGTGGATGATCAGCATGGCGGCGTTCAGGGCGGGCGGATGGCCAAAGGCGGGGGTGGACTGGGCCTCGGCAATGGCGAGGCCGATGAACTTGTGCTTGCCGGGCAATTCCAGGAGCGCCGCCACCGGAATTTGCGGGGTGGCGAAAGCCTGAAACAGCGGCCAGAGCGGACAAGCATTGCCGTGGCGGGGGAAGGCGAAATCGGCGATTGGGCGGCGGGTGAGGGCGCGCCCTGCGGCATTGGCAATGATCAGCCCCATCGGCGGTGCGGCGCTTTGGGCGGGGTCCTGAAAGGCGAGGCGGCGGAAGGCCATATGCAGATCGGTGCCGAACGCCTGTGCAACCGCGCTCGGGTTATAGTGGCAGCGCCGCGCGGTTTTGGCGAAGTCACTTTGCGGAATGGCTTGGGCATCCCGCGCGTAGTTTTGCAGAAATTCGGTCACGAGGCGGTTGGTCTCGGGGTTCTCCAGTCGGCCGTCCGCCACCATGATGCGGTTGACGATAGAGGCCACTTCCACCGTGGTGGCGGGGGCCTCGCCGAGGCTATCCAGTTGCGGGAAGGCATAGTTGTGGCGTGCCAGAAACCTGTCCAACTCCTCTTCCGGCGTGGCAATGCCGGCCTTCGGATCGGCTTTTTTGTCGAAATACCGCACAAGGGATTGCGCAGACTCCGTCAGGCGGCGGCTTTCCTCATGAATGATCGCATGAAAGCGCGCCTGTTTTTCCGGCTCTATATCCTCGATGTTTTTCAGGATGTTGGAGGTCGAGCGGATGGCGGTGATGTTGGAGAGCATCCCGTGCAGGCTTTCGGCCAGAAACGGGTCATGCGTGAGCCGGTCCGACAGCGCTGTGATCATCGCCTCCTGGTCCCGCGTTTGCCGATAGAGCGCCGCGATCATCTGCGCCCAGCCGGGAAAGCGGCCTGCCAGCTCCTCGATCCCTGCCACTTCCGCGCCAATGGTCGGGTGATGCGCGGCCGCCTCGTGCAGGTCGGAAATCTTGGCCGAATCGACCCCGTCTGACAAGCTCGAAGCGGGCACATCCAGCGCCCGGGCAATGGCCAGCAGCACCTTGCCCGCCACCGCGCGGCGGTTGTGTTCGATCAGGTTCAGATAACTTGCCGAGATGCCCGCCTGCTCTGCCAGCGCCTTCTGGGTCAGCCTGGCTTGCCTGCGCTGCTCGCGAATACGGGTGCCGGAAAGTGATTTTCGCATGGGATTCCAAGCCTTTGCCGCAGTGCGGTGAAAATTTGTTTACAGTATACTCATGTTCATTAACAATATCTTTACAAATTTACACTGCAAACACAATCCGTTATTGCAAACTTGACAAAACCGCCCAGAATGACGCTGCGGCAATATGGCCGCGCCGGTTCGCCGGATAAACCGACAGGAATGGGAGGAAATTCATGTCTAAACTTATAATGAACCGTCGCGGGGTGCTGAAGTCGGGGGCCGTATTGGGCGCTGGCGTGGCACTGCCGACGATTTTCACCGCGTCCAGCGCGGCGGCTTACACCAACGAGCCAACGGGCGGCACGGTTACGCTGGGCTTCAACGTGCCGCAAACCGGCGCCTATGCCGACGAGGGCGCTGACGAGCTGCGCGCTTACATGCTCGCCGTTAAGCACCTGAACGGTGAAGGCGATGGCGGGATGATGAACACGTTCTCGTCCAAAGAGCTGAAGGGCAACGGGATTTTGGGCAAGAAGGTCGAATATGTGACCGGCGATACCCAGACCAAATCCGATGCTGCGCGGGCCTCGGCCCAATCCATGATCCAGAAAGACGGCGCGGTGATGATCACCGGCGGCTCCTCTTCGGGCGTGGCGATTGCGGTGCAGGGCCTCTGCCAGGAGGCCGGCATTATCTTTATGGCGGGCCTGACCCACTCTAACGACACCACCGGCAAAGACAAAAAAGCCAATGGTTTCCGTCACTTCTTCAACGGGTATATGTCTGCGGCGGCACTCGCACCCGTTTTGGCAGACCGCTACGGCACCGATCGTAAGGCTTACCACCTGACGGCGGACTATACCTGGGGCTGGACCCAGCAGGCCTCGATAGCGGCGGCAACAGAGGCCAAAGGGTGGGAGACCGTGGCCAATGTGCTGACCCCGCTCACCACCACAGACTTCAGCTCTTACGTGGCGCCTGTGATCAACTCCGGCGCTGATGTGCTGGTGCTGAACCACTACGGTGGCAACATGATCAACTCGCTGACCTCGGCCGTTCAGTTCGGCCTGAAAGACAAGATGGTCAACGGCAAGAAGTTCGAGATCGTTGTGCCGCTCTATTCGCGCCTGATGGCCAAGGGTGCAGGCGAAAACGTGAAGGGCATCTTTGGCTCGACCAACTGGCACTGGTCCCTGCAGGACGAAGGCTCGAAGGCGTTTGTCAAGAGCTTTGGTGAAGAGTATGGCTTCCCGCCATCCCAGGCCGCTCACACGGTTTATTGCCAGACCCTGCTTTATGCAGATGCCTGCGAACGGGCGGGCACCTTCAACCCGTGCGGCGTAGCCGAAGCACTCGAGGGCTTCAAGTTCTCCGGCCTTGGCAACGGCGATGTCGAGTATCGCGCCGATGACCACCAGTGCTTCAAGGATGTGCTGGTCGTGCAGGGGAAAGAGAACCCGACCTCCGAATTCGACCTGCTGGAGGTGGTGGAAGTCACCCCGCGCGCGCAAGTGGAATATGCGCCCGACAACGAGTTCTTCGCCGGTGGCTCTCTGGGCCAGTGCAACGACGGCAGCGCCTAAGTTTCCCCCTCGGGAGAACCTTCCGGTCGCGCCTTGCGCGCGGCCGGCTTTTCTGCGAAACACAGCAGAGCTTTTTCACCTAAAAAAACGGAGCGGGCCGACCCATGGACGCCATCCTTCTGCAACTTCTTAACGGTTTGGATAAGGGCAGCGCCTATGCGCTGATTGCCCTGGGCCTGACCCTGATTTTCGGCACGCTGGGCGTGGTGAACTTCGCCCACGGGGCGCTGTTTATGATCGGGGCATTTGTGGCCGTGACGCTTTCCAAGCTGATGGAAATTTCCAAAGTTGTGATCGACCCGACCAAGGTGGATTTTCTTGGCAATCCGGCCAAGATAAAAACCCCCTATGTCACCGAATGGTTCGGTAGCTTTGGCGACTGGATGATAGATTACACCATCCCGATTGCGGTGCTGCTCTCCATTCCGATTATGATTCTCATCGGCGTGATCATGGAGCGGGGGCTGATCCGCCTGTTTTATAACCGCCCCCACGCTGACCAGATTCTGGTCACCTTCGGGCTGGCGATTGTGCTGCAAGAGATTATCAAAATATTCTTTGGCTCCGAGGCGATTTCGGTATCCGTGCCAGCGGCCTTTGCCGGCCCTGTGGATGTGGGTGCCTTTCTGGGGCTGGATTTCTCCATATTTTACCCCGCTTGGCGGCTGGTCTATATCGCCTTTTCCATCGTGGTGCTCGGGGCGGTGTTTGCGTTCCTGCGCTTCACCACCTTTGGCATGGTGGTGCGCGCGGGCATGGCCGACCGGGAAACCGTGGGCCTGTTGGGCATAAATATCAACAAACGCTTCACCATCATGTTTGGCGTGGCGGCCGCTGTGGCGGGGCTGGCGGGGGCCATGTATGCGGGGGTGAATAAGCCCGTGTTCCATATGGGGATGGATTTTCTGGTGCTCAGCTTTGTGGTTGTGGTTGTCGGCGGCATGGGCAGCCTGCCCGGCGCGGTGGCCGCGGGCTTTCTGCTCGGCATTCTGGAGGCCTTGGCCTCCATGCCGCTGATCAAGGATGCCATTGCCTCTATCGGGCTGCCGAGCATTGACCAGATTATCATCTATCTGGTGGCGGTGATCGTGTTGCTCGTGCGGCCGAGGGGCCTGATGGGCAAAGCCGGCGTGATGGAGGATTAAAGGATGGGTTTGATGAAAGACAGATTGACTCTGCTCCTGTTCGCCGCCGTGGTGCTGGCCGCACCGCTCTTGTTTGCGCCCACAGGGGCCGCTTACCCTGACCTGCTGCAGCGCTTTGCCATTTACGGGATTTTCGCCATCGGCTTTAACATCCTGTTTGGCCTCACCGGCTACCTGAGCTTTGGCCACGCGGCCTTTCTGGGCGTTGGCTCCTATGCCGCGATGTGGATGTTCAAGCTCCTGACCATGAACATCATTCCGGCGCTGCTGCTTTCGGTCATCGTGGCGGGGCTGTTCTCGCTGCTTATCGGCTATGTCAGCCTGCGCCGCTCGGGGATTTACTTTTCCATCCTCACGTTGGCTTTTGCGCAAATGAGCTATAACCTCGCCTATTCGGTGCTCACCCCGCTGACCAACGGCGAAACCGGCCTGCAATTGCGGCTGGACGACCCGCGCATTCTTGACGGGGCCAGCGAGGCGGGCACCCTGCCCTCCACCAACCTGTTTGGCTTTGACATGAAAGAGGTGTTCTGGAACCCCAATATCCTTGGCTATGATCTGCAATTCAACTGGGGCTATTATGTGTGCGCGGTGCTGCTGATCCTCTCCTTCTGGATTTCAATCCGCATCTTCCGCTCGCCCTTCGGGCTGATGCTGCGCGCGATCAAAACCAACCAGACACGGCTGAATTACACCGGCGTAAACTCCCGCCCCTACACCCTCGCGGCCTTCGTGATTTCCGGCATGTTTGCTGGCTTGGCGGGCGGCTTGCTCGCCACCATGGACCCGCTGGCGGGCGCTGAGCGTATGCAATGGACGGTGGGCGGTGAAGTGGTGCTGATGGTGGTGCTGGGCGGCTCCGGCACCCTCATTGGCCCCGTGCTCGGCGCGGTCTTCATCCGCTATTTCAACTCGGTGCTCTCGCAGATTAACGAGCAAACCTTGCACGGCTGGTTTTCCTTCGGGCCGGACTGGCTGACCAATGGCTTGGTCGTCATCGTCGAACCCTTCGTGGGCAAGGGCTGGGAGCTCACCCTTGGCGCGCTCTTCATGATCGTGGTCATATTCCTGCCCGGCGGGCTGGTCGACGGGGCGCGGCGCATTGGCCGCACCCTCACCGGGGCCAACCGGCGCGCCGCCAAAGCGGAGGCCGCATAATGGGTATTCTTGAAGTCCAGAACGTCAACAAGCGCTTTGGCGGCTTGCAGGCGCTCAACAATGTGAACCTGAACGTGGAGCAGGGCTCGGTGCA
>JALWPC010000651.1 GCA_026995265.1 Paracoccaceae bacterium | reverse complement strand
ACCTGCAACAACAGGTGATCTCCAACCCGGGGGCGCTCGGCTATGTCGGCTACGCCTTTGTGAACGACGCCCAACCGGTTTCGCTCATCTCGTCCTGCGGCATTGAAAGCGCTGCCAATGCCTTCTCAGCCAAAACCGAAGAATATCCAATGCAGCGGCGGCTATATCTCTACACCCGTCAGGACAATACCACCGAAGAAGGCCGGCAGTTTCTTCAATATGCGATGTCAAGCACCGCAGATGGTGTGATCGACAAAGCCGGCTATATCAGCCTCGGAATCGAGCGTATTTCGCAGGATTTGGCGCGCGCGCGGGCACAACAGGTTATGGAAAATACCGCAAGTGCTTACGAGCTAAACCTGATGCGGGAAATGGTTCTGGGCATGTATGAAAGGGACCGCCTGTCAAGCACCTTCCGCTTTGCCACCGGCTCCAACAGGCTTGATCGCATATCGTCACTGGACCTCGACCGGCTGATTGAATACCTGCAAAACCAGCCGGAAGGCACGAAAATCAGCCTGGTGGGCTTTACCGACAGCGACGGGGCCTTCAGCGCCAATCTGGCCCTCTCCAAACGGCGGGCCGAGCAAGTGCTGGTCGAGCTACAATCCCGGGCCAATGGCACGCTCGACCATATCAGCTTCGAAACCCAGGGTTTTGGCGAGCTGGCGCCAACGGATTGCAACAGCAGTTCCGACGGCAAACGCCTCAACCGCCGCGTGGAAGTGTGGATCAAATAATTCATGCGTTTATTGAAAAATGATAACCTCTTGGTAATCATTCGGTTTTAATAAAAATACATCCCGATGAATTCGGGAGCCACTTGCAAACCTCAGACGGCCAAAGTCTGAACCATGCCTCCCCGCTCGAATGGCGGGGGGGCATTTTGCTGCCGGCCACCTGCCCGGCTTCTATTTTTCAAAAATACTCTGGAGGGGGAGCGACGTATGTCGCGAGGGGAGGCAACGCCTCCCCTTTGCAAGCGCAGCGCCGCATGGGCCGACGAGGGGGGCCGGTTTATGTGCTCAATTTTGCATACAAACTGCTGAAACAGGCTCCCCGAGGAGGCCCACCACCGGATCAACCCCAAACGCCGAGCTTGCTTTGTCTTCGGGGAGCTAAAGCCCCCCTCAGCAAAAGCACATTTTTCAATAAATTGAAAAACGCCTGCCGCTGGCTCCAGCGTTTTCAATTCCCCCCAATAAAGGATTGCTACAATTCGCGTTCGAGCGAAGCGAGAGGCAGTGAATTGTAGCTCCTTTTGAATTGAATGCGCATGCGGCCTCGCTTCGCTCGGCGGCGATATACGGCGGGCTAAGCGCGCAACACCGCCCCCGGGTTCATAATCCCCACCGGGTCCAGCGCCGCTTTGATCCGCCGCATGGCCGCGAGCCGCCCCGCGTCGCCATAGCGTTCAAGGTCATCGACCTTGAGCCGCCCCACGCCATGCTCGGCGCTAAAACTGCCGCCACATTCTGCAACAATATCAAACACCTGCCGCGCAATATCCGCCCTTTGCCCCGCATAATCCGCACGACTCCCCCCCCTGGGCGGGAAGATATTATAGTGCAGATTGCCATCGCCCAAATGTCCAAAGCAATTCACCCGCAGCCCGTCAGGCACCGCCGCCCCTGCCTTTTCAATGAAAGCGGGCACCGTGCTCACCGGCACCGAAATATCGTGCGAGGAAATCGACCCGACCCGCTTGTTGGCCTCCGGGATCGTCTCCCGCAAGGCCCAGAACTGCGCCCGCCGCGACTCGTTCTGGGCGATCACCGCATCCGAGATCAGCCCCGCTTCCATCGCCGATGCCAGCGCCGCCTCCGGCCCCGCCGTGCCGCTCACCTCCAGCAGCACCGACCACTCCGCCGCAAAAGGCGGGCGCAAATCAAACCCCGTTTCGGCCAGAAACTCGAACCCCATCCGGTGGATCAACTCGAACCCCGTCACCTCCAGCCCGTCCTGAAGCGCGTGCAACAGCGCCAGCGCCGCCGCGGGCGAGGGCACCGCCACAAAGGCCGTGTGCTGCGCCGCAGGCACCGGATACAGCCGCAACACCGCCGCGGTGATCACCCCGAGCGTGCCCTCCGACCCGATCATCAAATCCCGCAGGTCATACCCCGTATTATCCTTGCGCAACCGCTTCAAATCGCTCATCACCGTGCCATCGGCCAGCACCGCTTCCAGCCCCAGACACAGGGCCCGCGCATTGCCATAGCGCAGCACATTCACCCCGCCGGCATTGGTCGCCAGATTGCCGCCAATCCGGCAGGAGCCCTCCGAGGCCAGCCGCAGCGGAAACATCCGCCCCGCCCCCTCGGCTGCCACATGAATATCCGCCAGCACCGCGCCCGCCTCAACGGTCATCGTGTTGTTTTCCGGCGATATTTCCCGCACAGCGGCCATCCGCTCCAGCGAGAGCAGCAGGGGCAGCGGCCCCTCGGGCATCACCTGCCCGCCCACCAGCCCGGTGCCACCGCCAAGGGGCACCACCGGCACGCGGGCCGCGTTGCACGCCGCCAAAATCACCGAGACCTCGCCCACATCCGAGGGCCGCAGCACCGCCGC
>JALWPC010000650.1 GCA_026995265.1 Paracoccaceae bacterium | reverse complement strand
AAACGGAAGACAGTAAGATGGCATTGAAGTCGTATAAACCGACAACGCCAGGCCAGCGCGGGCTGGTTCTGATCGACCGTTCGGAACTCTGGAAAGGCCGCCCGGTCAAATCCCTCACCGAGGGGTTGAGCAAAAAGGGCGGCCGGAACAATACCGGACGGATCACCATGCGCCGCAAGGGCGGCGGGGCCAAGCGCCTTTACCGGATCGTGGATTTCAAGCGCAACAAGCTTGATGTGCCCGCGACGGTCGAGCGCATCGAGTATGACCCGAACCGGACAGCGTTTATCGCGCTGATCAAGTATGAGGACGGCACCAAAGCCTATATCCTCGCGCCCCAGCGCCTGGCGGTGGGAGATACGATTGTGGCATCCAGCAAGGCCGATGTGAAGCCCGGTAATGCCATGCCGTTTTCCGGTATGCCGATTGGCACCATCGTGCACAATATCGAGCTGAAGCCGGGCAAGGGCGGGCAGATCGCCCGGGCCGCAGGCACCTATGCCCAGTTTGTCGGCCGCGACGGGGGCTATGCGCAAATTCGCCTGAAATCCGGCGAGCTGCGCCTTGTGCGTCAGGAGTGCATGGCCACGGTTGGCGCGGTGTCCAACCCCGACCACAGCAACGAAAACCTCGGCAAGGCCGGCCGCAACCGCCACAAGGGCATTCGCCCCTCGGTGCGCGGCGTGGTTATGAACCCGGTTGATCACCCCCACGGCGGTGGTGAGGGGCGCACCAGCGGTGGCCGCCACCCGGTTACGCCCTGGGGCAAGCCCACCAAGGGGGCCAAGACCCGCTCGAACAAGACGACGGATAAGTATATCCTGCGTTCCCGCCACGCCAAGAAGAAGGGGCGTTAAGATATGGCACGTTCTGTATGGAAAGGCCCGTTTGTTGATAGCTATGTGCTGAAAAAAGCCGAAGCTGCACGCGAATCCGGGCGCAATGAAGTTATCAAAATCTGGTCGCGTCGTTCGACCATTCTGCCGCAATTCGTGGGGCTGACCTTCGGCGTTTATAATGGCCGCAAGCATATCCCCGTAAGCGTGACGGAAGACATGATCGGCCAGAAATTCGGTGAATATTCTCCAACGCGCACCTATTACGGGCACGCCGCGGACAAAAAAGCGAAGCGGAAGTAGATCATGGGACAGAAGAAAAACGCCCGCCGCGTGGCCGAGGGTTCGGCAATGGCCAAGACCAGAATGCTGCGCACCTCCGGTATCAAGCTCAATCTGGTGGCCGCGATGATCCGCAACCAGCCGGTTGAAAAGGCGCTGACCGACCTGACGTTTTCCAAAAAACGCATCGCCGGTGACGTGAAGAAATGCCTGCAGTCGGCGATCGCCAACGCCGAAAACAACCACGGGCTGGATGTGGACGAGCTCTACGTTTCCGAGGCCTATGTGGGCAAGAACATCACCCTGAAGCGGGGCCGCCCCCGGGCGCGCGGCCGCTTTGGCAAAATCCTGAAACCGTTTTCAGAGCTGACCATCGTTGTGACCGAGAAACCATCCGAGGAGCAAGCATAATGGGACATAAGATTAACCCAATTGGCCTGCGGATGCAGATCAACCGCACATGGGAAAGCCGCTGGTATGCCGAAGGTAAGGAGTATGGCAAGCTTCTGCATGAAGATATTGCCATTCGCGACTATGTGAAGAAAAACGCTGCCCAGGCGGGCATCAGCCGCGTGATTATCGAGCGCCCGCACCGGAAGTGCCGCGTGACCATCCACGCCGCCCGCCCCGGGGTGATTATCGGCAAAAAGGGCGCCGACATCGAGGCGTTGCGCAAGAAACTGGCCGGCTTCACCGACAGCGAGCTGCACCTCAACATCGTTGAAGTGCGCAAGCCGGATATAGATGCGGCACTGGTGGCTGAAAACATCGCCCAGCAACTGGAGCGCCGGGTGTCTTTCCGCCGCGCCATGAAGCGCGCGGTGCAAAACGCGATGCGCATGGGGGCGCTTGGTATTCGGGTGAATATCGCCGGCCGCCTTGGCGGGGCGGAGATCGCCCGCACCGAGTGGTATTCCGAGGGCCGCGTGCCCCGGCACACCCTGCGGGCCGATATTGATTACGCCCACGCCGAAAGCCTCACCGCCTATGGCATCATTGGCATCAAGGTCTGGATCTTCAAGGGCGAGATCATGGAACATGACCCAGCCGCCCGTGACCGCCGTCTGGCCGAAATGCAGCAAGGTGGAGGCCCGCGTCCGCAGCGCCGCTGAGGACGTAGCCTCTCGTAAGGAGATAAATCATGCTTTCACCAAAGCGCACAAAATTCCGCAAGCAGTTCAAGGGCCGCATCCATGGCAAGGCCAAGGGCGGCACCGACCTGAACTTTGGCACCTATGGCCTGAAGGCGGTTGAGCCCGAGCGGGTCACCGCCCGCCAGATCGAATCTGCCCGCCGCGCCATGACCCGCCACATGAAACGTCAGGGCCGGGTCTGGATCCGCATCTTCCCTGATGTGCCCGTCACCGCCAAGCCCATTGAGGTTCGGATGGGTAAGGGTAAAGGCTCTGTTGACCGTTGGGTTTGCAAAGTAAAGCCCGGCCGGATGATGTT
>JALWPC010000649.1 GCA_026995265.1 Paracoccaceae bacterium | reverse complement strand
GGGGCGACATGGCAACGGTGGCGTAAAGCATATCGGGGAGGTCCACATCTATGCCATAGATCGGCGCGCCGGTGACCTTCTCGCGCAGCTCCACCCGGGGCTGGCTTTTGCCCAGAATGCGCCACTCCGATGGGTCCTTCAGCGCGGGCGGATTGGGCAGGGAAAGCTTGGCCGCCTCCGCCGCCAGTTCGCCAAAGGTGAGCCGCTCGCCACTCGGCGCAATCACCTCGGCCCTCTCGGCCTTCAGGCTGCTCGGCTCCACGCCCCAGCGCCTGGCCGCCGCCGCCAGCAGCACCGCCCGCGCTGTCGCCCCCGCCTTGCGCATTTTGTCAAAGGCATCAATGCTGGCGGAAGAGCCACCGGTGACCTGCAGGGCCAGGAACTTGCCCAGCACCCCCATCGCCCCGCGCGCCGCTTCGGCCATGAAACTGTCGTCAAAGAACGGAAAGGGCGCGCCCTCGCGCAGCATCGCGCCGTTATAATAGGCCGCCGCCGCCGGGCCATGCTCGGCCCTGATCTGGTCCATACCCACTCCCAGCTCTTCGGCCACCAGGGCCGCCAGCGTGGTGTGAATCCCCTGCCCCATCTCCGCGCGCGGCGTGATGATGGTGATCTGGTTATCACTGCCGATAATCACATAAGGCGTGAAGCTGAAATCGCCGGCCTTCAGCCTGTCGGGCAGCGGGTTGGGATAGGGCTTTTTATAGTAATAATAACCCACAGCCAGCCCACCAGCGGCAGCAAGCCCGAGGCCCAGAAACCCGCGACGGGTGTATTTCGCAATCTTCCCCATGGCCTAGCCCTCCATTCCGGCAGCATCGTGAATGGCGGCCCGCAGGCGCGGGTAGGTGCCACAGCGGCAAAGGTTGGTCATCGCGGCGTCAATATCCGCATCGGTGGGGTGTGGGGTCTCTGCCAGCAGGGCCACCGCCGCCAATATCTGCCCGCTCTGGCAATAGCCGCATTGGGGCACCGCGTGCCTGATCCACGCCTCTTGCACCTTGTGCAGGCGCTCGCCCTCAGGCAGCCCCTCAATGGTGATGACCTCCCCCTCGACATCCGCCGCCGCCGTCACGCAGGAGCGGGTCGGGATGCCGTCAATAAGCACCGTGCAGGCCCCGCAGGCCCCGACACCACAGCCAAATTTTGGCCCCTTGATGCCCAGCATATCCCGCAGCACCCAAAGGAGCGGCATGTCGGCGGGCGCCTCCACCTCGTGGCGTTCTCCGTTAATGTTAAGTTCCATGGCGGCGCTCCTGATAAGTGACCTTTGGTCTCTTAAACCCCAGATTCACGGCGCTGTCAATAAGAGACCAGTGGTTTCTTATTGTCTTTCCCCCGCGCAGCCCCTAAGCTGCCCCCATGACCAAGCCCGCTTTCATCCGCGCCCGCACCCCCGAGGCCAAGGCCAAGCGCCGCGCCACCATATTGGCGGCAGCGGCGGGGCTGCTGGCGGCGGGCGGGCTGGAGCACACCACCCTCAGCGCCATTGCCACCACGGCGGGGATCACCAAATCCAACATCTACCGCTATTTCGAGAGCCGCGAGGAAATCCTGATGCGGCTGCTCACCGAGGATTTACGCGCCGCCAGCGCTGCCCTCAGCCAGGCGCTCACCCGCCCCCGCCCGTTGCCCGAGGTCGCGGCAGTGCTGGCAGAGGGCCTCGCCGCCAACCCGCGCCTGTGCCTGCTGATCAGCATCACCGCCTCGACGCTGGAGCATAATATCTCCACCGACACCCTGCGCGACATCAAGCGCGATATGCTTGCTTCACTGAACACCACCGCGGCAGCCTTGCACAAGGCGCTCCCCGAAATCCCGCTCACAGATGCGGGCGATGCGGTGCAACTTCTGTTCACCATAAGCGTCGGCCTTTGGCCCTTCAGCACCCCTGGCCCCGACCTTGCCGCGCTCTATGAAGAACCCGAATTTGCGGGTTACAAGCAAGATTTCGGTGAGGCCCTGCAGCAGGCAACCCAAGTGATGCTCAAAGGGTTTACAAAATAACCCGACCTTTGCGCCCCCCGCTTTGATTTGAGATTTATTGCCTGGTGACTTTTACCTCATCCCGGTTTCAACCAGCCTCGCCCCGGGGCGGCCGAAGGGGAGAGGTTGGGAGCCCCGGCCTGTTAGGGCGTATGCGCCTGACGATACTCCGGCATTCTGATATTTGCCTCTGATGACATGTCTTATTTGACATGTCATCAGAGGCATGTATTGGTCGACCGGCTGAAATGCAGCTACTTGGAATGCTATAGCTTACGGGGTGATGGCTGGGCGGGCAGAATGCCGGAGGCGATGCTTTTCCGGTGCTGAAGCACCGGAACCGCGCCTCGCCTTCGGCTCGGCAGGGGCTTTGCCCCTCTTTCGCTTGCGCTCAATTCACCCCGAGTATTTGAAGAAGAATGAAGACTAATACCGCGCTACCGCCTGTTTTATTTCATCAATCCCCGCCGGAATTTTCTCGCGGCTGATCGAGGAATAAGCCAGGCGGAAAAAGTTCTTCGGCCCGCCCTCGCCGTGGAAAAACGGCGCGCCCGCCTCAATCAGCACACCCCGCGTTTCAAGCTGCACGGCCA
>JALWPC010000648.1 GCA_026995265.1 Paracoccaceae bacterium | reverse complement strand
TGCCGTCGCTTGCTGCCGCTCTGAGCATGTATCTGCGTATGGCAGGTCTCGTGATTATTGCGGCATCTGCGCTCTACTTTTTATCGCGCAAAGGAAAGCGTCTTGCGGCGATGTATTTTATTGTGTTCGTCTCTTTATGGGTTGCTCCCTATCTTTTTTACCTCGCGCATATTCCCATGTCTGCTCACGACTATGGACATGAAATTTTTCTAAAGTCCATTGAGCAGCCTGCGCTTGGAACGATTGGCTTGGCAGACCTTCTTTTTCGCATCGTCGGGAATTTACGCGCAATCCTGCTGGCAGGATTGCCGGGGATGATTTTGCCGTCGCAAATTCCTTTAACTTATGTGAACATGCCTACGGCTTTGCGCGTCGGCGCGCCGATAGCAGGCGTGGATTATGCGCTGGCTACGCTTTTAGGAACGGCAATCCTTGTTCCAATGCTTTTGCGCCGTTCTCTGTTGGATTACATCCTTGCCGCTTATCTATCTTTGCTTCTCATTTGGCCTTGGGAACCGACTCGTCTGCTTGTGCCTTTTATTCCTTTTCTTTATCTTTACTTTTTCGATTTTTTGGGCAAAATCGGCGCTGCAATTTCTCATAAGATCCAGCGTGCAGGCGAGTTCTTCCGTTTCTTGGGTTGGGGGGTGGCGCTTATTTTTATTCTTTTGAATATCGGACACCAAATTGATTTTGCTTTTACGACCCGAAAGGCGCAGACGCCCCCGATGTGGCAGGCTCGCTATCGGCTGTTTGAATGGTTAGACGAGAATACGCCGCAAGATGCCGTATTTGCCTCCTTGAGCGATTATCAACTTTACTTATACACGGGGCATCGGTGCGTGCGAACTTTTAATAATATAGAGACGGTGAGGGAATATGGCGTGGACTATATTGTTTTAATCCCTTATGGAGGGGTGATGTTGGATGCAGATTTGAGCCGTCTTGAATTTGAGCCTTTGTACGAAGCGCATCCCTCTCTCTTGCGACGCGTATACGTTGACGCTGACGCGGGAATTGAGGTGTACGCGGTGCTGCCATGAGGGAATCCCAATGACTAAAAAGACCGCCTTTCTAACGTTGGCGCTTGGCTTGTTCGGGCTTGTGTTATGGGGGATTTTAGGAGCGCGGGCGATAGAGCGCGTGTATGTTTCCCAGCGCGGCACAGAATCGGATTTTTACCTTGTTTGGCGTGGAGCGGATGCGCTCTGGCATGGAGAGAATCCCTATACCGATTCTGTGACTCAAGATATACAAATGAAAATTTTGGGGCATCTTGTTGCCCCGGGCGAAAACGAATACCGTTTTGTGTATCCGGCGTATGAGGCTTTTGTGTTTTTGCCTTTTTCTGCGCTCGATTATTACACGGCTTATCTGTATTGGCTGACTTTTCAGCCCGTCTTTTTCTTTCTCGCGCTCTCGCTTATCATCCATTCCCTTTCTTGGCGGCTTTCTCCACGCGCGCTCGCCGCTCTCATCTTGCTAGGATTTTCCAGCCGCTATTTTTGGATAGGCATGTCTCTCGCGCAAACTTCTACTTTCATTCTCGTTCTTTTGGCGCTTTCTGCCTATCTTGCAAAGAAGAAACGCGAGGTTTGGATAGGCGCGCCTCTCGTTTTGGCAACGGTCAAGCCTCAACTTGCTGTTTTCCCTCTTCTTGGATGGTTGATATGGATGCTTTCCAGACGACGATGGCGAGGCGTTGCCCTCGCAGGAGGCATAGGTCTTGCCCTTCTCATCCTCCCGACTTTTTGGATTGGTTGCTGGATTCCAAATTTTTACCATCAAGTTAGCGCGTATTGGGGGTATACCCATGCGAGCTCTCCGCTAACTCTTCTTGCTTCTTTGCTCCCGAATGAGACTTTACGAAATGCCGCGGTGGTTTTATTTTCTCTTGTTGGGGTAATTTCTTTCATTCTCCTTGCTGCTCGCAGCAAAACATGGATGCCGGTGCTTAGCGCTGGTATCTTGCTAACGATTCTTATTGTCCCGCTTTCCTATGTTTACGACCAAGCGCTTTTGTTGTTGCCGTGGTTATTTATCATGGACGAATTGAGCAAGCAGAAAGAGAGACTATGGAGCAAGATACAGTTTTTTTATCTCTCCATCCCGCTTTGGTCGTGGGGAATCTTCCTGGCGGGAAAATCCCTGGATGCAATCCTGTGGGATAAGCTCCTGCCTTCTGGCGCCCTTTTACTATTGTTTCTTTTGAGAGACGGGACGCAATCATGATGGTTCTAGAAAAATTTTCCGGAAGTTGGCGTGCAAAAAGAGACGCTGTACTTCTTGCTGGGATTCTTGTTTTCGGTTTTCTCTTTCGCGTCTATGGGATTGCTTTCCCTCTCTACCATTGGGACGAGAAAATTGCCTTTGATAATGTGATGTACGCCTCGGCGCATCATCTTGCTCTTTTAATATACGAACATGGGAGTTTTTTGCAGTATCTCATTCTCTTGCTTTGGGATATAAGATTACTGTTGAGCGGCGTTGCCCCAAATACGCGAAATTTAATATCTCTATTTTATAGCAATATGACTCCCTTCTTGGTTTTGGCGCGCCTAATTTCCGTATTTGCATCAAC
>JALWPC010000647.1 GCA_026995265.1 Paracoccaceae bacterium | reverse complement strand
CCAGAGCCAGAAGCCCCACGGAATAAGGGTGGCAAGGGTATAGAATGCCAGCGGGTGTTTATAAGCGGTCAGGGGGGCCATGTCAGGTCTCCTCGGTTGGGTTCATGAAGTCAAAGCTGCCCGGGGCGGCGCTGAGGGATTTTTCGATCATGTCCTGCATCGACAGGCGGCGCTGGCGGATCTCGGCTTCGCTAAAGCCAAACAAACCGCCATCGAGCAGAAATTGCGAGCTCGCCAGCAGGAACTGCACGGTTTCCAGCGGGCGGGCGACATTGAAAACACCTTCCGCGTTCCCCTGTTCGACAATCTGGGCAAAGACGGGCGAGAGCCTGAGGATGGTTTGCACATTGGTGACCTCGTGCAGCTCGCGGTTTTCCGGCAGGTTCAGGTAATCGGCCTTTTCGCGGGTATCCGCGCCGCCGATATGGCTGTTGGCCAGCAGCATTTGCATTTTGGTGAGCGCATCAAGCGAGGGCTCATCCGCAAGCTGCCGGGCCTGGGCGACCACCTGATCAAGGGTGCGGTGCACGATGGCCTCCAGCACCGCCTCTTTGGATTTGAAGTAATAATAAAACGTGCCCTTGGCGACGTTCATGGCCCCAATGATTGCGTCTACCGACGTATTTTTGTAGCCGTTTTCACGAAACAGCCGCTCGGCGGTGTCGATGATTTCCTGCTTGCGGTCATCCGGGTTTTTGCTGGTTCGGGCCATGGAGAGTCCTTTCTGATTTAGTCATTTCTAATAAATGACTGACCGTCAGTCAATAGGATAACAAATTTTTTATGCCAGCGAGAGCAGCCCGCCGGGGTGGCGGGTGATTTCACCGGCCATTTCAAGGTCAAAGATCATCTCCATGGCTTTGGGTGTGGGCAGGCCGGATTCGCGAATGAGGGTGTCTTCGGGAATGGGGGCGGTGCTGAGCAGCGCCTTGAGATTGGCCGCGCGGGAAGGGCTGTCGGCTTTTTCCGCCGGCAGCGGCCTGGCGGGTGGATGCGGCGGCGAAGGCGGGGCTTCGGGTGCGTCCATATCCAGCACCCCTTGCGCGGCGCTCTGCAGATAGGCGATCACATCCGCGCCGGAGCGCACCAGCCCGGCCCCGTCGCGCAAAAGCATGTTGCAGCCGCTGGCGCGCGGGTCCAGCGGCGAGCCGGGCACGGCCATCACCTCGCGCCCCTGGTCCAGCGCGTTGCGCGCCGTGATCAGCGAGCCGGATTTGGCCGCCCCCTCGATCACCACGATGCCCAGCGAAATGCCGGAGATAATCCGGTTGCGCCGGGGAAAGTGGCGGGCCTGCGGCGCGGTGCCGATGGGGGCTTCGGACACCACCAGCCCCTGCTGGCATATCTGCTGCCACAGCGCCTTGTTCTCACGCGGATAGACCACATCCACCCCACCAGCCAGCACCGCTACGGTGCCGGTTTCAAGGCTGGCGATGTGGGCGGCGGTGTCCACCCCCCGCGCCAGGCCGGAGGTGATGACATAGCCCGCCGGGCCCAGCTCCTCGGCCAGTATCCGCGCCATGCGCTGCCCCAGCGATGAGGCGTTGCGCGCCCCGACAAGCCCGACGGCCGGGCGTTGGGCAAGGCCCGGGTCGCCAATGGCCCAGAGCACCGGTGGCGGGTCGGGGATCAGGGCGAGGTGGGGCGGGTATTCCGGCGCGCCGAGGCAAAGAAGCTCCGCCCCCGCCTTGAACCCCGCCTCGAGCTCGGCATTGGCGTGGTCAGGCGGGCAGGGGGCATAGCCTTTGACCCCGGCTGCGGCGGCCACCCCGGGAAGGGCCGCCAGGGCGGCCCCGGCATGGCCGTGCTCGCGCAAAAGCCGGATAAAGGTGCCCGGCCCAACACGGCGGGAGCGGGCAAGGCGCAGCCAGGCGAGCAGCTCCTCTTCCGATTGCGGCAGGGCACTGGCCGGTATTTTTTGGCTTTGGGGCACGCAGGACGTCATACCCTCGTTGTGCATGGAATTGGTTAACAGGGGGTAAATGGAAAAGGCAGGCACGCCAAAAGCGGCAGACCCTCGCGGCGCTGCCGTATAAACCTTGCCAATGTCCGGCCCGGGCGGGAAATCCCCTGGCCTTGAAAAAGGAAAATCGCGTCGGTTGGCTCGGTGCCAAACGGTTTTACTCGTTACTCGATACAGTCCAAGTGGCCGCCTTTAGATTTGGTGTCGGCGGAACGCAAATGGCGTTAGTGTTAAAGTGCCCGACGCGATTTTCCCGAAGCCGTAGTGGCTTTGTCTGGCATGGGGACAGTTTTAGCAAAACTTTATCAACAATTCCCTACAGCACCGCGCGCTGCGCAACGGGGGCGAACAGAAGTGTAACCCGCTGAAAAATACAGCAAAACAACCTTAGGAATTACGCGCACAACCTTAGATAATAATTGACCTCACTAAACCAGTTTAGTGAGGTCAATTATATGCGTAAATACAATATAAAAACAATATGTTAGACGGTTTTGTCGGCGTTGTTGCATAGAACCCTTGCAAGATTGGGGGATTCCTATTTGTGCGGGGACGTGATTCATTCTTTGGATGGTACAGAAACTTCGAACCCGCCCGCAGCTTGTCACCCCGAAACCGCGCTAC
>JALWPC010000646.1 GCA_026995265.1 Paracoccaceae bacterium | reverse complement strand
ATGTGGCGCTTCTGCGCCCCGGCGGGCGGGTGCCTGTGGATGGTGTCATCATCGAGGGCGAGAGCGAGCTTGATGAAGCCCTGATCACGGGGGAATCCATGCCGGTGTTGCGCCGTGTGGGCGACGATGTGATTGCCGGTGCCATCAATGGCGGCGGGGTTTTGAAGATAAAAACCACGCGGGTTGGTGAGGATACGACCCTGGCCAAGGTGGCCAGCATGGTGGAGTCGGCACAGGTCGGCAAAGCGCCGATCCAGAAACTGGTGGACAAGATTTCGGCGATATTCGTGCCGACGATTATCGTGATTGCCATTCTGACGTTTATTGCGTGGCAACTCACCGGCGCGAGCTTTGAAACCTCGATTGTGGCGATGATCTCGGTGCTGGTGATCGCCTGCCCCTGTGCGCTGGGTCTTGCCACCCCCACGGCCTTGGTGGCGGGCACCGGCTCGGGGGCCAAGGCGGGGATTTTGATCCGCGACATCGAAACGCTGGAGCGCGCCAAGAGCATTGACGCGGTGGTGTTTGACAAAACCGGCACCCTGACGGAAGGCAAGCCGACCGTGGCCGAGATCGCCCCTTTTGAAGGAGACGAGGCCAGCCTGCTGGCGCTGGGCGCGGCGGTGCAGGCGGGTTCCGAACACCCGCTCGGCAAGGCGATTGTGGCGGAGGCCGAAGCGCGCGGGATTGCGGCGCTGGCGGCGAGTAATGCCAAGGCCACAGCCGGCGAGGGCATCGAGGTGACGGTGGATGGCGAGACCGTCCGCATGGGCCGCGGTCGCTTTGCCGTGGCCAAGATGGACCCCGCGCAGGAGGCGCAGGCGCTAAAGATGCGCGCAGGGGGCCGCACGGTGGTGTGGCTTTCCAAAGCTGGCAAAGCCGTGGGGCTGGTGGCCTATGTGGACCCTGTGCGCCCCGAGGCCAAAGCGGCGGTGGAGCAGCTCCACAGCCGCGGCGTGGCGGCCTATCTGATGACCGGCGACAATGCCGAAACCGCCGAAAAGGTGGCCTCTGAGCTTGGCATTGACAAGGTGATTGCCGACATGCGCCCCGAGGATAAAGCCCGTGAAGTCAAGGCCCTGCAAGCGGCTGGCAAGCATGTGGCCATGGTTGGGGATGGCGTGAACGACGCCCCTGCGCTGGCCGAAGCGACGCTGGGCATTGCCATGGGCGGCGGGGCCGATGTGGCGATTGAAACCGCCGGCTTTGTGCTGATGCGCAATGATCCGCAACTGGTGGCGGCGGCGCTGGATGTGTCGGCCAAAACCGCGCAGAAGATCCGGCAAAACCTGTTCTGGGCCTTTGCCTATAACGTGGTGGGCATACCCATTGCAGCGCTTGGCTTCCTGAACCCGGCGGTGGCAGGCGCGGCCATGGCCTTTAGCTCGGTCTTTGTGGTCAGCAATTCGCTGCTGTTGAAACGTTGGAAGCCGGAGGTGGGCAAATGAATATCGGAGACGCCGCAGCCCAAAGCGGGCTGCCCGCCAAAACCATTCGCTATTACGAAGATATAGGGCTGGTCGCCCCGGCGCGCTCGGGCAATGGCTATCGGGATTTTTCCGAAACCGACCTGCACAAGCTGGCCTTTGTGCAGCGCGCCCGCAGCCTCGGGTTCTCGATTGAAGAATGCCGCGCGCTCTTGTCGCTTTATGACGACCGCAACCGCGCCAGTGCCGATGTGAAGGCGCTGGCCGAAGCGCATCTGGCCAAGATTTCGGAAAAGATTGAGAATCTGCAGGCCATGCAGAAAACCCTCGGCGAACTGGTGCACAAATGCCATGGCGACGATCGCCCCGACTGCCCGATTCTGGACGGGCTGGCAGGGGCCAGAACCGCAGAACCCGCATGAACCGGCTGGCGGGCTTGGCGCTGGTGGCGGCAGCGATCGGGGGCGGGTATTTCTGGCTATCCAGCCGCCCTGCCAAAGCGCCGGTTACCATTTCGGTGGTGCGGCCGGAGTTGTCGGCGCAGGCCCTGCGGGGCGAAACGGTGTTTCAGGGCACATGCGCGGCTTGTCACGGGGCCGAGCTTACCGGCACCGATAACGGCCCGCCGCTGATTCACATCGCCTACCGCCCTGCCATGCACGCCGATTATGCTATTGTCAGCGCCATCAAAAACGGCGTGGTGGCGCATCATTGGCGCTTTGGCAATATGCCCCCGCAGCCGGATATAGCCGAGGCCGACATAGCGCCGCTGATCACCTATATCCGCGAGATGCAAAAGGCCAATGGCATATAGCAACCCTGCCTCAATCCGGTGCTAAAGCACCGGACCCGCGCCTCGGCTTCGCCTCGGTGGCGGCGCGTCAAGGATTGCGCTGTTTTGCGAGATCACGCCCGCGCCGCGCTGCAACCGCCGCGTTTGTGGCCCGTATCGGACTGCGGTTAAGCCTCGCCTTTGCAGAGCATTTACAGAAGTTTGGAGAGACACTTCGCTCAGCCGGATAAAAAATATTTTAGCCGGAATGATGCTTGCGCCAGCAGGGCAAAGCTCCCGGCGCGTCGCGATGACATGCCGCAACGCTTAGGCCCGCGCGAAAACATGCCTTCAATACCCGGATCAGGCTCCGATTGCAAAGGTCATAGA
>JALWPC010000645.1 GCA_026995265.1 Paracoccaceae bacterium | reverse complement strand
GCCGTCGCGTCAAAGCCGATATACCCCGGCACGACGCCCGCAATCAGCGCTTCATCAAGCCCCTCAAGGTCGGTGCAGTCGGACAAGAACCCGCGCGACTGCATCACATGCAGAAACTCGGATTTGGGTTTATAGGTCATCGTTTTGCTTTCACTAAGGGTTAGAAAATGCACCGAACCGGTGGCTGGGCGCGTCCCTCCCCCCGCTTGCGGGGGGAGGTTAGGAGGGGGGCTTAACGGCTGGTTTCGGTCATCCGGCGGCGCACATATTGGTCTACATTCTCCAGCATTTCATCCATCCCCGGGTCAAAGAAATGGCTCGCGCCTTCAATCTCGGTGTGGGTGATGGTGATGCCCTTTTGCTCTTTGAGCTTTTCTGACAAGTCAGTCACCGAGGCAGGGGGCACCACACGGTCCGCCGAACCGTTGATGATCAGGCCGGAGGCCGGGCAGGGGGCCAGAAAGGTGAAATCGTTGATATTGGCGGGCGGCGAGACCGATACAAAGCCGGTGATCTCGGGGCGGCGCATCAAAAGCTGCATCCCGATCCACGCGCCAAAGGAAAACCCTGCAACCCAGCAGAACTTGGCGCTCGGGTTCAGGGCCTGCAGGTAATCCAGCGCTGCGGCGGCGTCGGAGAGCTCGCCTACCCCCTGGTCAAACGCCCCCTGCGAGCGGCCCACCCCGCGGAAATTGAACCGCAGGCATGTAAAGCCCATCTCGAAGAACTTGTAGTGCAGGTTGTAAACCACCTTGTTATTCATCGTCCCGCCCATTTCAGGGTGCGGGTGCAGGATGATCGCAATCGGCGCATCCTTGGCTTTTTGCGGATGATAACGGCCCTCAAGCCGCCCCTCTGGACCAGGGAAAATTACCTCGGGCATATGCTTCACTCCGCGTATATAACCCGCGCGAGAAAAGGTTGACCTTTTCACTCGGGTTTTCTAAAAGACCTTGAACGGCGCGGGAAGACCCGCTGCTTAAGCGTAGTTAAGTTTTTAGGGCGCGTGCGTCAACCGCGACATGGGGGAATGGGCATGAAACTCAGCACAAAAGGCCGGTATGCGATGATCGCGCTCACTGATTTGGCCAATGCGGGGGCCGATGAACTGGTGTCGCTGTCGGAAATCTCCGAGCGGCAGGATATTTCGCTGGCTTATCTTGAACAACTTTTCGTGAAGCTGCGGCGGGCAAATATCGTGGAATCGGTGCGCGGGCCCGGGGGCGGGTATCGCCTCGCGCGCTCGTGCGACAGCATCCGGATTTCCGAAATTCTGGCCGCGGTGGATGAAAAGATGGACGCGATGACACGGGGTGCAGGGGTGAGCGGTGCCAAGGCGGGCACGGTGGCGCAGATGCTCACCGACAAGCTCTGGGAGCAGCTTTCGGCCCATGTTTATGTGTTCCTGCATCAAACGCGGCTTTGCGACATTGCCGGCGACGATATGGCCCCCTGCGCGGCGGTGCCCAGCTTTATCGACGTGGTCGATGAGGATTGCGGGCCGGATACCTGTGGCTGCGAGCCAAAATGAAACGGGTCTACCTCGACTGGAACGCCACCGCGCCCTTGAGGCCGGAAGCCCGCGCGGCGATGCTGGCGGCGATGGATTGCCTTGGCAACCCTTCCAGCGTGCATGCCGAGGGGCGGGCGGCCAAGGCGATTATCGAACGGGCGCGGGGGCAGGTGGCCGAGGCCGTGGGGGCGTCGGGCGCGGATATTGTCTTTACCAGCAGCGCCACCGAGGCGGCGGCGCTGGCGCTGGCGGGGCAGGGCTTTGCCAGCACCGAGCTGGAACATGGCTGCGTGGCCGTGTGGACAAGCCGCACCCCCGCAGACCCGGCCAAAACCGCCCAACAGCTTGCCAATAATGAAACCGGCGAGATTTACGAAGTGCCGGAGGGCACGGGGTTTTGCGATGCGGTGCAGGCCTTTGGCAAAATCCCCTATGGCTTTGCGTGGTCGGGCGTGGAACGCGCCATGATCTCGGCGCATAAATTCGGCGGGCCCAAGGGTGCGGGGGCGCTGATCCTCAAGCAGGGGGTGGATGTGGTCGCCGCGCTCAGGGGCGGCGGGCAGGAGATGGGGCGCCGCTCTGGCACGGAAAACGTCATCGGCATTGCGGGCATGGGGGCGGCGGCTCAGGCTGCGGCAAAAGACCTCGAAAATGGCCTCTGGCAAATAGTTGAGCAAAATCGTAATGTATTTGAGGAACGGCTCTTGAATGAGGTGCCGGAGCTGATCATATTTGGTTCAGGCGTAGCCCGCTTGCCCAACACGAGCTATTTCGCGGTGCCGGGCTGGAAGGCCGAAACACAGGTGATGCAGATGGACCTTGCCGGGTTTGCGGTGTCGGCGGGGTCGGCTTGCTCCAGTGGCAAGGTGAAGGCGTCCCGGGTGCTGAAGGCCATGGGGTATGATGAAATAACCGCCGGAAGTGCGATACGGGTGAGCATTGGCCCAAGCACGACGGCAGCAGAATTGGAGAGCTTCGCGGATGCGTGGCTTAAGGAATACAAGCGCTTCAAGGCGCGGCGGAAGGGGAAATAGATGTCAACATCGGAGAGCATTGCCAAGGAAGGCGTGGACGCCGAAACCGTCGATGCGGTGAAA
>JALWPC010000644.1 GCA_026995265.1 Paracoccaceae bacterium | reverse complement strand
CGCGCCGCCAACAACCCCCTGTGCAGGTTACACCCTTTGAGGGGCCCTCCGCATACCCTTTTGCACTGGCCACACGCGCATACGGTGTAACGCGGCGCGGGTGCAACATTGCCAAGCAGACCAGTAGCCAACGCGCCGCCACCGAGCCGAAGGCGAGGCGCGGGTCCGGTGCTTTGGCACCGGAAGGGTGGGGCAGGCGCAATGCACCTTTATTACCTATCCACCACTCACCCGATTGGCAATCGCGCGGAACATGTCGATATTTTGCTGATTGGCCCCGGGTTTGGTGAAATCACGGTCCGCCGCGTTCAGCGCGATCACAACGCCTTTTGTCGGGTTCACATAGATATATTGCCCGTAAATCCCGCGGGCAAAATACTCGCCCTCGTCGCCATCGGTGGGCAACCACCACTGGAAACCATAGCCTACCCCTTCGGGCGTGTTCGGGGCGCTGTTTTCGGTCGAGGCCAGCACCCAATCCGCCGGCACAAGCTGCGCCCCGTTCCATACGCCATATTGCAAAAACAATTGCCCCAGGCGGGCATAGTCCCGCGTGCGCATGTTCAGCCCGCCGAGCACAAAGGCCACGCCGTTGCCGTCGGTCAGGTAATAAGGGTCAGCCTCCAGACCCAAAGGTGTGAGCAGTTTTTCAACCATCAATTCCTTGATGCTGCGCCCCGTCGCGCCGCGAATTACCATGCCCAGCACGTGGGTATCTATCGACACATATTGCCAGGCCTCCCCCGGGGCGCGGTCGCGCTCGGTGATCCCGGCGGCGAACTCGTCCATCGAGCCGCCCAACGCCAGCACCCGGCCCATTTTGTTGATGTCGGAGTTAAAATCGAGATAGTCCTCGTCAAAATGCACCCCCGAGGCCATGTTGAGCACATTACGGATGGTCGCGCCCTCATAGGCACTGCCTTTCAGGCTCGGCGCATATTTGGTCACCTGGTCGCCAATCGAGGCAATATCGCCCTCGGCAAGCACGATCCCCATCAGGGCTGAAAGGAAGCTCTTGGCCACCGACCACGAGATCCGCCGGTCCGTGTCAGCCGTGCCCTGATAATAACTCTCATGCACAAGCTGCCCGTCTTTAAGCACCACAAGGCCGGTGACGGTGCGGTCCTTCACCCATTGGCTCAGGTCGGGCATGTCCATCGGGTTTGGCTCCAACGGGCTGGCCTCGCCCTCGGGCAAAACAAGCGGTTCGTTGTAGAACATCTCATCCATATGCGAGAAATTTTTGACGATTTTCTCTTCGCTAAACAGCGAATTCACCGCCAGCAGCCGCGCGATGTCGTCTTTCTTCCACAGGGCCACCGCGCCCAGAATCACCACCAGCACCAGCAGGGCCACACCGCCCCATTTCAAGAATTTCCGCATGTTATGCCCCCTCGCCTCCTATTTGGTCCATAATGCTGACCAGCTCCGCCGCCACCCCGGTTTCCGACATGGCATGACCCGCCAGATTCACCATCCTGAGCTCGCTCCCGGGCCAGGCATTGTGGATTTTGTGCGCGGTATGCGGCGGGCACACCATATCATATCTGCCCTGCACAATATAGCCCTTGATATTATGGAGCTTGTGCATGTCAGCCTCGATCTGGTGCTCGTGCGCCAACCAGCCGCCATGGGTGAAATAGTGGTTCTCGATCCGGGCAAAGGCGCGGGCGTGGCGCTCCCCCGCGCCCTGAATGCGCCCATCGGAGACCAGCGTGGCGAGGGTGTTCTCCCAGCCTGTCCAGATGCGCGCCGCCTGGTCTGCCACCTCGTCATCATCGCCAAACAGGCGCTTGTGATAGGCCGCAATCAGGTCGTCCTGCTCATCCGGCGGGATGATCCCCCTGAACAACGCCCAGGCCTCGGGCCAGAACGCCCCCGCCCCGCCGCCATAGAACCAGTCCAGTTCCGCTTTGGTGAGGGTAAACACCCCGCGCAGCACCATGGCATGCACCCGTTCGGGGTGGGCCTGCCCGTAAAGCAGGCTCAACGTCGCCCCCCAGGAGCCGCCAAACACCACCCATTTCTCTATGCCGAGGCGCGCGCGGATGCGCTCTATATCCGCCACAAGGTCCCACGTGGTGTTGTTTTCCACGCTGGCAAAAGGCGTCGAGCGCCCGCAGCCGCGTTGGTCAAACAAAATGGCGCGGAACCTGTCGGGGTTGAAGTAGCGGCGCATCGAGGCGGTGCACCCGCCCCCGGGCCCGCCGTGCAGCACCACCACCGGCAGGCCCTTGGGGTTACCCGACTGCTCCACATAGAGCCGGTGGCCGCCGGTCATTTCCATGGTCTCGGTCATGAATGGCTGGCGCGGCGTATAAAGGCCGGTGCGCGGGTTTTGCGGGCTGGTATGTTCGGGCATTTGATGGCACAATCCGGTTGAAGCTTTTAGGCAGCATGGCAGGTTAAGGCAATGAGTGCAACGGACTCCCGCAATACGATTGACACCGCCGAGGTGGCGAAATTCGAGGCCATGGCGGCCGAGTGGTGGGACCCGACAGGGAAATTCAAGCCGCTCCACATGCTCAACCCGACGCGGCTTGAGTATATCGTCGACCAGATCGCCGCCGAATTTGGCCGCGACCGCAAAAGCCTGAAGCCCTTTGAAGG
>JALWPC010000643.1 GCA_026995265.1 Paracoccaceae bacterium | reverse complement strand
CAAATGGAGAAAGAAGAGTATATCTAAATGAAACTAATGAGGATACTGTAGAGGCTAGGTTCTTTAAATCTACTACTAATAGTACTAATCTTAAAGCATATATCCAATATATTGAGAGCCTTATTAAATATACTAAATATCATAGTAAGACTGTTAGTGTTAATGGGTGGTTTCAGTATATATCAAAAAAATCTGACAAGTATAAAGAACTATTGAAAGTTTTAGGAGAGCTAACTAAAGAGGATTTAGCTATTAAGGTAATTAATAAAGAACCTAAACTTAAGAAACTACACCTAAAAGATTTAACTTTTGGTATGTTTAGTAATATATATAAACTAGTGTATACTAATAGGAGAGGAGATACTGAAGAGTTTACTGATTGTGTTGTAGATGAATTAGGAAAATATCATATGTTCTTAGAGATAGCTAGTGGAGAGACTAAAAGGTTAAGTGTAGACAACATTAAAGAAATTTATATAGAGGTATAATATGAAGAATTTAAAACAAGATTTATATTTTCTACCAGAAGATAGGGAAGAATTTAAAAGAATAGCATTGAATTTAGGAGTATCTGCAAATGAATTAGGTAGATTTCTTTCTAACTACAGTAGAAATAGTTATGTATTCTTTATTAGGAACTATGGAGGAAATATAAAATTATTGTACACAACTATAGAAGAGGATAAATATAAAGCCTCAGAAAATAGGCCAATAAGATGTGCTATTTACTTTAAAAAGTCTTACTTATTTACACAATATCACACAGTAGGGGGTAATATACTATGAAAAGAATAAGACTAAATCCTTATGGAAAGAGTAAATCAGGTAGAGCATTAGCTAGGTATTTAGGTATTAAAAGACTAAAACTTAATAATAGTAAGTTTAAAGGGAGACCTAATGATGTAGTAATTAATTGGGGGAATGCTCGGCATAACCTCGACAATGTAGGCAGAGCTAGACAAATAAACAAGCTAGAGAATGTACAGTTGGCTAGTAATAAACTACATACACTATATAAATTAGCAGATAATAACATACCTGTTCCTAAGTTCTCAACAGATAAGTCAGAATTGGTACCTGAGAGGCTCTATATGGCAAGAACTACTTTAACAGGACATAGTGGTAGGGGTATAGTAATTGGATACCCTGAAGAGCTTCCTATGGCTCCTCTATATACAGAGTACATCAATAAGGTAGCAGAGTACAGAGCTATAGTAGTAGGTAATAAAATAGTAGATTTTAAAAAGAAGCTAAAGAAGAGAGATTGGGAAGGTGAGAGAGATGAGTATATATGGAACCATAGCAATGGCTATATTTTTGCCCGCAATTTTAGTGGGTATGTCCCTACTACTATTAGTAATGTATGTATTAATGCTGTTTCTGTCCTTGGTTTGGACTTTGGTGCAGTTGATATTATTGAAGATGAAACAGGTAATGTATATGTTCTTGAAATCAATACAGCATTTGGTATTGAAGGGACTACATTAGAGTTAGTAGGTAATGCAATAAAGGAGTTATTATGAGTAAATTTAAGAAAGGTATGAAATTACTTCCTAGTAAACTAGGGTTAGAGCTATACTCACATGTAATAGAAAAGAATAAAGTATATGTAGTTTCAAGTAAACCTTCTATGTTTTCTAATGAGGAAAGATTAGTAGTATATGTAGATGATAGAAGATTCTTTAGTAATTTTGATGAGTACTTTATACCACTAGGTAGTCATAAAGTAGGAGGGCAGCTACTATGAAGAGGAGAGTACATCCTAATTTAAGAGAAGTGGCTAAGGAGTATCTAGAAGAGGAAGAAATGTTTGACAAACCTTACTGCAATAATAATATGTTAGAGTTAGCAGGTAAAGAAATAGATGTATATAGGTATGATGGAAGTGTTATATATGATTATAGAGACAGAGAATATGAGTGGTGTTGGCTAGAGGAATGGCTAGTTCCTACTACAAATCATACAGAAGGAGGTGAGTTACTATGACAGCACAAGAGATGGAAGAATTCAGACAAGACTTATTACTAGAACAGTTCAGAGAAACTGAATTTGAGATTAAGATGAGAAATGATGATGATTTCTTTTATGATTATTTAGTAGATAAGTATGGTATATGTATTACTAATATGTATAATGATTTAGTTCAGTATGGTAGAGAAGATTTCTTTAATGACTGGACTCAAAGTATAGTAGAAAAATAGGAGAGAGAAATATGTGTTGGATGATGGTTAAACCAGCTGGAAAGCAAGTAAATTTTAAATATATGGATAAAGCCCAAAAGCATAATGAAGATGGTTATGGTGTAGCTTGGTATGAGAATGGTTTTGTAAATACATATAAAACATTTGATTACAATCAATTTAAAGGTATTGTAGCAGCTCTAAAGAAACACCAGTTAGTAATACACCTAAGACATAAGACTAGAGGTAAGAAAGACTATGATAGTATCCACCCATTTGATATTGGAAGTGGTGTTATGTTCCATAATGGTACAATGAAAGGACTAGGTAGTACTACTAAATCAGATAGCCAAGAACTAGCTGAAAGAATTAGTAGATGTGATTTTAAGTTTATTGAAGATATTGAACCTCTCATTGAACCTTATATTGATGATA
>JALWPC010000642.1 GCA_026995265.1 Paracoccaceae bacterium | reverse complement strand
CGGGTAACCCCGCAAAACTGGACAAAATCACGGTTTTGTGCCACCATCTGCACCTACGATGTTTATTTCAGTAGGAGTTTTTGGATGCCGGATATAAATAATATTGAAAAACGGTTGCTTAAAGTCGAAGGTAAACTCGAAAAATTCTATACCGATATGGTCAGAATTAACAACGAAGTCTACCGCCATGTCACCAAGCTCGAAGACCGGTTTAACCGCAATTTGAAAAACCAGAACGCTGTTAACGCCAAGGACTTCAAGCACATAACCGCCCTGGAAAAACGCTTCAACAAAATGGACCGGCATACCAAGAAAATGAAAAAGCAGGTAGACCCCCGGCAAATGGAGCGTAACACCATGAAGCTGGTGGATCAGGCGCTTCGCGAATATGACCAGAAGAAGGGCAAGCGCTAGGTGGCGGACCCGGTTGCGCTGATCGCCAATGGTGCGCGCAAAGGTCATCCGGTTGAAGATTTTCAGTCAATCTGGACCTGCGCCGCCATGCGGATTGCCCGCTCCACATGGGATGCCTCTGGGCTTGAAGTATTTTTGCGCATGGATGTGCCTTATGGCGCAACCTCCAGCGGGCGGTTGTCAGAAGATGCGGTGAAGCTGCTACTGGAAACAGGGCCAAAGCCCGCGCCCTGCCGGTTTCTGGAAATCGGCGGCGGCTCCGGCCTGTTTGCCAAGCTGTTTCTGGACTCTCTCAAAGAACAAGCGCCGGAAATATACGAAACCTGCACTTATGTCATGACCGATGGCAGCTCCAACATGCTGAAATCACAAGAGGAATACGGCGTGCTTGCGGCACATGCCAGCCACATAGAGACCAGGGTTTTTGATGCCGGTTCGGCGTGGCCGGACGACTTTATCGGCACATTCGACGGGGTATTCGGCTCCTATATTCTGGACAGCCTGCCAGTCGAAATTCTGAAAGTGGGCGAAAGCGGGGTGCAGCAAATGCAGGCCCGCTGCGCCATGCCAGAGCCAAACCCTGCCCTGAAAGCCGCGCTTGAAACCGCCGGAAACGGGCATCTTGCCCCCTTTGTTGACAGTGCCAAGCTTATGCAAATCCAGACACGACACATCCCCTCTGGCCCGCTGCCCTATGAAGCCGCCCTGCCCCCGGCAACCGACCAAGACACCCCGATGGTGCATTGCTACGGGGCTATTGCCTGCATTGAAAACATAGCAAAATCATTGCGCGGGGGCGGCTTTGCCATGCTGTCGGACTACGGCACCCTGACACCGCGCGAGCCCTCCGAGCAGATCGAATTTCAAAATTTTGGGTCTTCAGCGGCACTGGCGGTCAACTTTCACCAGCTTGATGGCTGGTTTGCCGATGGCGACGTGGCCTATCTCAAACCCGACGCCGAAGAAGGACACCTGATCACCCGCGTGTTATATAACGGCGTAAAGGACGACCTGTCAGCGCTGGTTGACCTGCAATTCGGCATCGCCCGCCAGCGCGCCCTGCGCCTGCCCGTGGAAGCCGCGCGGCAAATGCTGCGCGCCAACGCCTTTGAAACTGCCCGCCAGCTTTATGCCAAGGCCATGGCCCTGCAACCGCGAAACTGGTCGCTGATCGAGGAGGTTGCCGAGCTGCTATTGCTCAGTGCCAAAGATTATCCAGACGCGATAGAACTGGCCGAATTCGGGCTAAGCCTCAACCCCGTTGGCCCCAATCTGCACCGGATCATCGCCGAAGCTCGTCTTCATCTGGATGATATTTCCGGTGCGCAACAGGCTATGGCCGCGTGCCTCCGCCTTTCGGGGGCCTCGCCGCATGCCTTTCTTTTGGCGGCGGACATAGAGCATAAGGCGGGCAATACAGAGGCCGCCCTTACCGCCATAGCCAAAGGCCTGGCCATGGATACAGAGGCCGACCGGCGGGAGGATCTGATCAACCTGCAAAGCGAAATTCTGGTTAAAATCAGCAAAGGTGCGCGGGAAGTCCTGCTGGCAGACGTTAACCGCAGCCGCAGTCTGGATGCGATTACTCTTCGTCCTTGATCGCGTATTTGGCAAAAATACCCATTTGCGACATGATAAAGCCAAAGCTGGCAATGGGGAGGAAAAAGGTTTTGAAGCTCACCCATGTGTCGGTGTCAAAATTGCGCCAGACCAGCTCGTTTATGATCGCCAGCGCAAAGAAATACAGCATGAACCGCTTGGTGAAGATCATCCAGCCCTCGGCCTTCAGCGGCATCATGTCTTCCATCAGATAGCGCAAATAGCTCTGCCCGCGCAGCAGGCCAAAGCCGAGGATACCGCCAAAGGCGAGGTAAAGGATGGTGGGCTTCATCTTGATAAAGGTTGCATCTTGCAGCCAGATCGTCAGCCCGCCAAACACCACCACGATCACCGCGGTGATCACCGCCATTTTCGGCAGGTGTTTCTCAACGAACCATGAATAGGCGAGCGCGGCCAGCGTCACCGGAACAAAAACGCTCGTCGCAAAGATCACCTGCGCCAGTTGCCGCTCTTCACTCGTGGCCCCCTCGGGGAAAGGTGCGAATTTATAGGCCAGAAAAAACACCATAATCGGCCCGATTTCCAGCACCAGCTTCACAATCGGATTTTGCTTGTTTTCAGTCATAATTCACCTTTGTTTCGC
>JALWPC010000641.1 GCA_026995265.1 Paracoccaceae bacterium | reverse complement strand
GGGGTTCCGGTGCGGGGCTATGTCTCTTGCGTGATTGCCTGCCCCTATGACGGGCCGGTGGCCCCGGAGGCGGTGGCGCAGGTGGCCGCGGAGCTGCTGGAAATGGGCTGTTACGGGGTGTCGCTGGGCGATACGATCGGGGCGGGGGTGCCCGACAGCGTGGCGGCGATGCTGGAAGCGGTGTTGAAGGTGGTGCCTGCGGGGCAGTTGGCGGGGCATTTCCATGACACGGGCGGGCGCGCGGTGGAGAATATCGAGGTGGCCCTGACGGCGGGGCTGCGGGTGTTTGACGCGGCAATCGGCGGGCTGGGGGGCTGCCCCTATGCGCCCGGCGCGGCGGGGAATGTGGACACGCTGAGGGTGGCGCGGCGGCTCGCGGCGCTGGGGTTCGAGACGGGGCTGGATTTGGGGCGGCTTGAGGAGGCTGCGCAATTTGCTAGGGGATTGGCGGGGGTGGCGGGCTGAAGCCCGCCCTACGGCCCGCATGACAAGGGAATGGTGGGTGCGAGCACCCACCCTACGGAGGGATTATGAAAACAATTGTGATTGAGAAAGACGAACGCGGGGTGGCCATTCTGGCGCTGAACCGGCCGGAAAAGCATAACGCGATGTCCGCCGGGATGATCGCCGAACTCACCAAGGCCGCAGCAATGCTGGGGGCCGACCCAGACGTGCGGGTGGTGGTGCTCACCGGCACGGGTGCGAGTTTTTGCGCGGGCGGAGACCTGGGCTGGATGCGGGCACAGATGGGGGCCTCGCAGGCCGAACGGATGGAAGGCGCGCGGGCGCTGGCCGAGATGCTGCGGGCGCTCAACGAGATGCCCAAGCCGCTGATCGGCCGGGTGCAGGGCAATGCCTTTGGCGGCGGGGTGGGGCTGATTTCGGTCTGCGATGTGGCCATTGCCGCCGAGGGGGCAAAGCTGGGGCTGACGGAGGTGCGCCTCGGGCTGATTCCGGCGACGATCTCGCCCTATGTGGTGGCGCGGATGGGGGAGGCCATGGCGCGGCGGGTTTTTATGTCTGGCCGGATATTCGAGGCGGCCGAGGCCAAGGCGCTGGGGCTGGTGGCGAAGTCGGTGATCCCCGAGCATTTGGACCTAGCGATCGAGGCGGAGCTGAAGCCCTACCTGATGGCGGCCCCTGCGGCGGTGGCGGCGGCGAAAGCGCTGGTGCGCAGCCTCGGGCCGGTGATTGATGACGCGGTGATCGGGCGGACCGTTGCAGCGCTGGCGGATACGTGGGAAACCCCGGCAGCGGCGGAAGGGCTCGCGGCGTTTTTCGAAAAACGCGCGCCCGAGTGGTGATCCCCTTCGGCGCTGGCCACAGGCGCGGCGGTGACAGCGCGGCGCGGGTCTGGCCTCGCAACGCACACAATGGTTGACGCGCCGCCACCGAGCGCAGCGAGGCGCGGTCCGGCGCTTTAGCGCCGGAGGTTTAGGGCATGCCAAAAGCGGTGATACCTTGTGGTATCCCCGTGAAAGGCGGCTTTCGTTCGTTTCGAACCCTTGGGACTGGGTTCGGGGCCGGTAGGTTTCGCGTCGGGGTGAGCACCTGGACTCATCACTGGTTACTTTTACAATCCCCGGGCCACGCCTTTTTAAAGTGGCGCGCCGAGGGCGTTATGGCCTCTACTGGAGGCAGGTTTACAGGCCCGACGCGATTCCCAAATGGCCTTGCGGCATGTCCGGCACGGGAAGAATTTTAGAAAAATTTTATGAACAAGCGGTTAGCCATGCGCACGCTGGGGGTGACCGACGCAACACTTCAACATATTCATATAACTAATAACCTAGGTTAATAGTTATGCAAAAATAAATAATCATTAGCTTAAACAACAGGTTAAGAGATTACAGATTGGTGAAATGAAGGATGATCTCAGGCCGTGCGCCGCCCGCGCATGGCCTTGTTGGCGCAATCGGGGTCGAGCTTGCACACCGCGTCAAACTGGGTGAGGAACACCTCGCCGGTGAGCGCGTCGAGCAGGTCGGAGCGCTGGAGGCGGTCCATCACCGGCCCTTTGACCTCCGACATATGCAGCTTGACGCCCATGTCTTTGAGGCGGTGATTGATGGCCTCCAGGCTTTCCAGCGCCGAGGCGTCGATGAAGTTGATCGCGGGGCAGACGAGGATCACGTGTTTGATCTTCGGGTCATCGGCCAGCGCTGTGTAGATGGTGTCTTCCAGAAAGCGGGCATTGGGGAAGTAGAGGCTTTCGTCGATGCGGATCGAGAAGATTTCCGGTGAGACCTGCACCTCGTGGCGCTTGATATTGCGGAAATGCTCGGTGCCCGGCACCTGCCCGACGATGGCGTAATGGGGCTTGGAGGTGCGGTAGAGGTGCAGGAAGATCGACAGGCTGACGCCGGAGATCACGCCCATTTCGACGCCGAAGCCCAGCGTCACCAGAATGGTGGCGGCCATGGCGGCGAAGTCGGCCCTGGAATAGCGCCATGTGCGCCTGATCGCGCCAAGGTCGATGAGGCTGAGCACGGCCACAATGATGGTGCCCGCCAGCGTAGCCTTGGGCAGGTAGTAAAGCGCGGGGGTGAGGAACAGGGTGGCGAGCGCAATGCCCACGGCCGTATAGGCCCCGGCGGCGGGGGTTTGCGCGCCAGCATCAAA
>JALWPC010000640.1 GCA_026995265.1 Paracoccaceae bacterium | reverse complement strand
GTTCATGTATCACTTGAAGGTTAAAGTCGCATAATGTCGTTATAGGATGCAAGCAACATCATCGACAGAAGCAGAACCATGCCGATCATCATGAGTGTTTGCATGACGCGCGGGTTGGGCGGTTTGCCGCGCAGGGCCTCGTATACATAGGTCACAAGGTGACCGCCATCGAGCACCGGAATTGGAAACAGGTTAAGCAAGCCAATAGCGGTGGAGATCACCCCGATCAGGAAAATAAAATCCACAATTCCGGTTTGCGCGGCAGCGCTGGAAATCTGCGCAATGCCGATGGGGCCTTGCAGGTTTTTTACCGAAATATCGCCCAGAATGATGTGCTTGAGTCCGTTCAGGGACGACGCCATGACCTCAAACACCTGCCCCACGCCCAGCCTGGCCGCGGTGAGCAGGGACGGTGTTTCTGTGGCAGGCTCGAAGTAGAACCCGCCGCCCACGCCTATAAGCACCCGCTGGTCAAAGCCGCCCTCGTTGTTGGGGTAATCCAGCAATTGCGGGGTCAGGGTCATGGTCAAGGTCTCTCCGGCGCGCCAGACCTTGAGCAGAATTTCCGCATCCTGCGAGGCTTCAACCACCCGGCGCAGGGTGTCAAAGCCGCGAATTTCGGTGCCATTGGCCGACAGGATCACATCCCCCGGTTTGATGCCCGCCTTATAGGCCGGTGTAAGCGGGATGACGCTGGAAACCAGCGGCGCGTATAGATAGGGCACGCTGAGTGCCAATTCGGTGCCGCCCCGCTCGACCACCATACCGATTTCGCCCTGATCGTCCGCCTCCCGCAGGGGCAAAATGGCGGCAAACAGGCTGTTATAATCGGTGACCGGCATGTCGTTGACGGCCACGATAACATCGCCGGATTGCAGCGGGTTATCATAGGGCAGTGGCGAAATAGCCCCTATGGTCGGGCGTTCTGTCGCAAGGCCCTGCCACAGAATCAGGCTGGCAAAAATGCAGGCTGACAAGATAAAATTGAACATCGGCCCCGCCAGAACCGTAAGAAAACGCCGCCATATTGCCGCCGCAGGGAAGCTGCGGCGGCGATCATAGTCATTCATTTCCGCAAGCGCTTCAGACGCACCGGTGCTGGCGGCGTCTTTATCTCCCAGAAACCTGACATAGCCCCCCAGCGGCACGGCTGCGAGCCGCCATCTGGTGCCGCGTTTATCCACCCGTGACCAGAGCGTCGGCCCGAATCCGAGCGAAAACACTTCTGCGTGAATGCCCAGCCAGCGGCCCACGATATAGTGGCCGAATTCGTGGATGGTGACCACAATCCCCATCAGAATAATAAAAGCCAGAAGCGTGACCATCGGGCTGCCGATCAACGGAATATTTGCGAGCCAGTCCATAAAATGTCCTTAAATCAGGGCGTTCACCAGCGCGCGGGCCTCGGCATCCGCAGCCAGAATCTGCGCCAGCGTTGCTTGCGGCTGGTCGCGTATGGGTTCTATTTGGGGATTATACAGGGTTTTTTCCACCATGTCAGCCATATCGAGAAAGCCGATCTTTTTGGCAATAAAGGCATCCAGCGCCGCTTCCTTGGCGGCGTTGAAGATTGCGCCTGCATGGCCGCCCATGCTGAGGGCCTCGCGGGCCAGGCGCAAGGCGGGAAATTTGGCCTCGTCGGGGCTACTGAAGCCGAGGCTGCCGAGGGTGGCAAAATCCAGCGGGGCAATCGGGTTGGGGGCGCGGTTGGGCCAGTGCAGGGCATAGCCGATAGCACCGCGCATATCGGGGCTGCCCATATGGGCGATGATGGTGTGGTCAACATATTCCACCATGGAATGTACGATGGCCTGCGGGTGGACCACCACCTCTATTTGCTTAGGTGAGCAGGCAAAAATATATTTGGCCTCAATGACTTCCAGCGCTTTGTTGAACATGGATGCCGAATCAATGCTGATACGCTGTCCCATGCTCCACTTGGGGTGTTTCACCGCCTGTTCCGGTGTCACCCCGCGCATTTGCTCCAGGCTGAAATCCTTGAACGGGCCACCGGAGGCGGTGAGGATCAGGCGGCGCAGGGCCTTGGCGTCCTCGCCGTTCAGGGCCTGATAGAGGGCCGAATGCTCGCTGTCCACCGGCAGCAGCCTGGTGCCATGGGCGGCGCATTCCGCCAGCAGCAAATCCCCCGCGCAGACCATGCTTTCCTTATTGGCCAGCGCCAGAATGCCGCCATGCCGCGCCAGGGCCATAGAGGCCCTGAGCCCCGCCGCGCCGACAATGGCCGACATGCCCCAGTCCACCGGCCGCGCCGCCGCCTCCGCAATGGCATCGGCCCCCGCCGCCGCTTCAATACCACTGCCGGAGAGCGCATCGCGCAGGTCGGAAAGCCGCTCGGGCCGGGCGGTAATGGCGATGTCGGCGTTGAACTCCCGCGCCTGCTCGGCCAGCAGGGCAATGTTACCCGCGCCGCTCAGCGCCACCACGTCATAAGCCGCCTTGTTCCGCCGGATCAGGTCCAGCGTGTTGGTGCCAATGGAGCCGGTGGCCCCGAAAATACTGATTTTCCGCATGGTTCAAAGCGCCCCGAGCAGGTGCAGCAGCATGTAAAGCGTGGTGGCCGCCAGCAGCCCGTCAAAACGGTCGAGCAGCCCGCCGTGGCCGGGGATGAGATTGCTGGAATCCTTCATGCCCGCCTTGCGTTTGAGCCAGCTTTCGAACAGGTCTCCGGCTTGCGCGGCCATGGCCAGCAACACCGAATAAAGCATTGCAGGCAGAAGGCCAATCGGGGCCCAAGCTATCCAGTAGAAAAACCCGACCCCCAGCGCCAGCGCCCAGCCGCCAATGGTGCCCGCCCATGTTTTCTTGGGGGAAATCGCGGGCCAGAACCTGGGCCCGCCAAAGATTCGCCCGAAGAAATACCCCCCTACATCTGATGCGACCACCACCCCGACCAGCCATAAAACCGGCCCCAGCCCCTGCCCTTGCCGGATCACCAGCAGCGCCGCCAACGGGGTGGCGAGGTATACCATGCCCGTGGCCATCCAGACCGGGCGTTTATGCCGGATCTGCCAGAGGATCACCGCCGCCAGCGCCACAATCGGGAAGGCGAGCCAGAAGCCGAACAGGTTGGCCGCCACCACGGCCCCCGAGGTGCCCGCCACCATCACCCACAGGCCCATATCCGACGCGCTGGCATCGGGCAGGATAAGCCGCCGGAATTCCCAGGCCATCAGCCCGCCGACCACCACCAGCAGCGCGGCCACATAATCCCCGCCCTTCCAGAACACAATGCCCGCAATCGCGGCCATCACCACCGCCGAAGCGATGCGCACCCAGAGGTCGGCAAACTTGGCCGCAGGTTGTTCCGGCGTCCCGGGCATCTAGACCTGCATAATCTCGGCCTGCTTGGCCTCCAGCGCCGCGTCGATCTTCTTGATCGCGGCGTCGGTAATGTCCTGAATCTCGTCCTGCCAGATTTTCATATCATCTTCCGACATGCCCTCGGCCTTGGCCTTCTTGATCTGGTCCATGCCGTCGCGGCGCACGTTGCGCACGCTGATTTTGGCCTTTTCGGCATATTGGCCCAGCATCTTGGCCATTTCCTTGCGGCGTTCCTCGTTGAGTTCGGGGATGGGCAGGCGCAAAATCGTGCCGTCCATCACCGGATTGAGGCCAAGGCCGGAGGTGCGAATGGCTTTGTCCACCGCCTCGACCATGGTTTTATCCCACACATTCACCGTCACCATGCGCGGCTCGGGCACATTGACCGTCGCCACCTGGTTGATCGGAGTGCGCGCGCCGTAAGCCTCCACATGCACGTTATCCAGCATAGAGGCCGAGGCCCGCCCCGTGCGCAGGGTGGTGAAATCGCGGCGCATGGCGGCCAGTGCGTTTTCCATCCGTTCGCTCAGGCCATCAATATCAATCTCTATATCGTCTGACATGGTTGTCTCCCTTTAACTCGGTATTACGGTGGTAAAGTTGCCTTGGCCAGATAAAATCCCCACCAGCCCCTCGGGCGCGTTGAGGTCAAACAGCACAATCGGCATACGGTTGTCCCGCGCCAGCGCGATCGCCGAAGCGTCCATCACCTTCAGGTTTTTCTGCAACACCTCGTCGTAGGAAACCTTGTCATAGCGCTTGGCGTTCGGGTTGGTTTTCGGGTCACTGTCATAAATCCCGTCGACCTGCGTGCCCTTATACATCACCTCGCATTGCATTTCAGAGGCCCTGAGGGTGGCGGCGGTGTCTGTGGTGAAATAGGGGTTGCCGGTGCCCGCGGCAAAAATGCACACGCGGCCCTTTTCCAGGTGGCGCACGGCGCGGCGGCGGATATAGGGCTCGCAGACCTGATCCATCGGAATGGCGGAAATCACCCGGGTAAACACTCCGAGCGCCTCCAGCGCGCCCTGCATGGCCAGGGCGTTCATGATGGTGGCCAGCATGCCCATATAATCGGCCGTGGTGCGCTCCATGCCCTGCGCACTGCCCGCCATGCCGCGAAAAATATTGCCGCCACCGATCACAAGGCAGATTTCCACGCCGGTATCATGCACCTTTTTAACCTCGGCAGCGATGCGTTCAACGGTGGGGGGATGCAGGCCGAACTGGGTTTCGCCCATCAGGGCCTCGCCCGAAATCTTGATGAGCACACGCTTATAAAGCGGTTTGGTGGTTATATCCCCATCCGGCATAGCATCGATTCTCCTGTTGTGGCTGTTGGCGCAAAATGGCCCAAAACCGCCCTCGGGGCAATGGCAAATGCGCCCTGCGCGCGGGAACCTGCCGCAAATATTCTGCAAATCGCGAAATAGGGCTTTGTTCATACGGTATACATATGTTTTCCTTATGCCTGTTTAAGGCTCTTCTGATTCTGATTCCAATACAGGCCCAACCATGATCCGCTACACCACCTTCGCCCTCGCCATTGCGCTAACCATTGCCAGTCTGCTGTTGCTGCTGGTCTCCCCTTGGTTCTGGATTGCGGTGGTGATCTTCGGGTTTTTTACCCTCGTGGGCATTCGCGATGTCACCCAGAAACGCCACGCGATTTTGCGCAACTACCCCATTCTGGGCAATCTGCGCTGGATTCTGGAATATATCCGCCCCGAGATCCGGCAATACCTGATGGAAAGCGACCGTGACAAAGAGCCGTTTTCACGCGATGATCGCTCGATTGTCTATCAGCGCTCCAAGGGGGCAGAAGACAAACGCCCCTTTGGCACCAAAATGGATGTCTACGAGGCCGGCTATAGCTGGATGACCCATTCGGTGCTGGCCCGCCATGACCTCCCTTGGGATTGCCGTGTCAAAATCGGCAACGCCGCCTGTAAACAGCCCTATGACGCCTCGATCTTCAACATCTCCGCCATGAGTTTTGGCGCGCTGAGCGGCAATGCGATTCTGGCGCTCAACAAGGGGGCGAAAATGGGCGGCTTTGCCCATGATACCGGCGAGGGCGGCATTTCCCGCTATCACCGCGAGGGCGGCGGTGACCTGATCTATGAAATCGGCTCGGGCTATTATGGCTGCCGCAACGAGGACGGCACCTTCAGCGCCGAAAAGTTCGCCGAACAGGCCCAAAACCCGCAGGTGAAAATGATCGAGGTGAAGCTTTCACAGGGGGCCAAGCCCGGCCATGGCGGCATGTTGCCCGCCAGCAAAATCTCGCCCGAGATCGCCGAGGCGCGGGGCATTCCGATGGATAAGGATTGCGTTTCGCCCGCCACCCATTCCAAGTTTGAAACTCCGCTGGAATTTGTCGCCTTTCTGCAGGAATTGCGAGAGTTATCAGGGGGTAAACCTGTGGGCTTCAAGCTCTGCGTTGGCCACAGGCGGGAGTTTATGTGCATGGTCAAGGCGATGCTGGAAACCGGCATCGTGCCCGATTTCATCGTGGTGGATGGCAAGGAGGGCGGCACAGGGGCCGCGCCTCTGGAGTTTGCCAACCATATCGGTATGCCGCTGGTCGAGGGGCTGACCTTTGTGGTGAACACGCTGGTGGGCGCGGGGCTGCGCGACCAGATCAGGATCGGCGCGGCGGGCAAGCTGGTCACGGCCTATGACATCGCCAAAGCCTATGCGCTGGGGGCGGATTGGGTGAATTCGGCGCGCGGGTTTATGTTCTCGATTGGTTGCGTGCAGGCGCAGGCCTGCCACACCAACCATTGCCCCGTGGGCATCACCACGCAAGACAAGCTGCGGCAGCGGGCGCTGGATGTGGAGAGCAAGTCAAAACGGGTGGCAAACTTCCACCGCAACACCCTGAAGGCAGTGGCCGAAATGATCGGCGCGGCGGGGCTTGGCGGGCCGGATGAGCTGCAACCCAAGCACCTGATGATCCGGCAGAAAAACGGCCAGACCATATCCGGCGCGCGGATTTATCTGAAAATGAAACCCGGGGCGCTGATTGATGACGAGGTGGAGATTTTTTCCGAGTCCTACCGCGTGCCGTGGAACAACGCCCGCACCGACAGCTTCCGCCCGTTCGAGGGCATGGAAAGCCTGGAATTCAACTGATGCGGATTTTGCCGCTGCTGGCCGCCCTGCTCCTCGCGCCGCTCACCGCCTTCGCCCAAACCGTCATCGTCGCCCCCGACGGCTCCGGCGACTTCACCACCGATGGCCACAGCGACCAGGTCGAGATCAATCAGGCACTGGACCTGGTCGCCGCCACCCCCGGCCTGACAACGGTTTATCTGAAAGGCCCCGCCACCTACTGGATTGATTCGACAATACTTATTTCATCGAACACCACGCTGACGGGGGACAGGTCTGCGGTGATCAAACTGGTGGACCACGCCCGCTGGCGCACCCAATACAAGCCGATGATCGGGCAAAAGGGGGTCTCGTTCACCAACGGCCTGGGCGACCCGAACACGATCATCGAAAACATCAGCATCCACGGTTTCGAGATCGACGGCAACCGCCAGAACCAGCGCGAGCCTTCGGGGCATTCCTATTACATCATGATCCTGCTACAAAACACCCGCAATATCAGCATTCACGATATGTATATGCACGACAACCTCGCCGATATTCTGCAAACCGGTTATGACCTGCCGGGGTTCGAGATCAACCTGGAATATTACAACAACCGCGTGCATGGCAGCGGCCATGACGGGGTTTATGTGGAGAATGCGGTGGGGATCAGCGTTCATGACAATATCTTCACCGACAACCGCACCGACGCCCATATCCGCGTGCTCAACTGCAACCGGATTCGGATTTTCAACAATATCGCGGGCAATAATCCGGACCGGCAATATGCCGGTGGCATCGGGGTGTCGATGCAGTCCAAAGGTGAGGTGCCACTGGATGACGCCGAGATTTACAATAACTATTTCTTTGGCAAAGGGTATTTCAGCGGCATCTGGCTCTGGCTGCGCTCGCCCGAGCAAAGCGTGCACGAAAATGTGCGCATTCACGACAATATCATCTCGTGGCTCAAGCGCGACGGGATACGCATTGACGGTTTCAACAACACGTTGATTGAAAACAATATTATTGAATCATCAGGCGATCAGGACCGGGGCATCGGCTCCGGCATCACCTTCATCGAGAAGGATTCCCGGCCGTTGGGGGCGGGGTATCAAACCCTTGTGCGTAACAATTTCATTCTCAATAATCCGGCTTTCGGTATCGATAATCGCGAACCGGACAAGCACCGGTTTATCTCGGAAGGCAACCGGATTTTCGGCAACCTGCGGGGGTCTTATCGCCATGTGCAGGCGCATCAGGACAGCTACACCCCAACCGCACTTTCCGGCACGCTGGAGCAGGTTTATTATACGCTCATGCACCCCGCCTGGAGCGCCGCCGCGGCGCAAAACGACTATAGCAGCGACCTCTCCACCCATGCCGCACGGGCGCACTATCACCAATAGCCCGCCCCAGGCGCCGCCGAGCGCAGCGAGGCCATGGCCCGTGAGGGCCATTCGTTTTTGCTTGCAAAAACATGCCTTGCCCGAGTGGGGCTTTAGCCCCGCAGAGGGCAAGGCACACCCGAAGGGTTTACGGAAGGCGCAAACGCGGCACTCCCGCCTGCCGGACGCCGATTGCTGCGCAATCGTCACCGCCAGTTGGGCGTGGCCTCGCCTGCGGCTCGGCAGGGGCTTTGCCCCTCTGCGCAAAGCGCATTCACCCCAGGATATTTGGACAATTTGGAATCAAAAAAGCCCGCGACACACCGCGGGCTTTTCCCATGCGCAAAAGGTCCGGCTTAGCCGCCCATGGTTTTTGCAACTTCCGCTGCAAAATCCTCGACCTTTTTCTCGATACCTTCGCCCACGGCGAGGCGCACGAAGCCGGTGACTTCGGCACCTGCTTCTGCGGCGGCCTTGCCCACGGTCAGGTCGGGATTAACCACAAACTTCTGGTTGACCAGCGTTACCTCTTCGAAGAATTTGCGCATCCGGCCCTTGATCATGTTTTCGATGATGTTCTCGGGCTTGCCGGATTCACGCGCCTGCTCGGTGAGCACGTTTTTCTCGCGCTCCACCATGGCGGGGTCAAGGTCATCCTCGTTCAGCGACGCCGGATTGGTGGCGGCCACATGCATACAAATCTGCTTGGCGATCTCTTCATTGCCGCCCTTTAGCGCCACGATCACACCGATCTGGCCGAGGCCGGCGGCGGCGGCGTTATGCACATATGTGGCAATCACCTCACCCTCGAGCCGGGCCATGCGGCGCACGGTCATGTTCTCGCCGATGGTGGCGATTTTATCGGTCACCACCTCGGAAACCTTTTTGCCGCCCATATCCGCATCCAGCAGCGCCTCGAGTGTCTCAACCCCGAGCGCCGCGGTGGTGATGCCGGAGACCATCTCCTGAAACTCGGCGTTTTTGGCGACGAAATCGGTTTCGGAATTCACCTCTACCGCCACGCCGACCCCGTCGGCCACTCCAACGCCGACCAGCCCCTCGGCCGCGGTGCGACCGGACTTTTTGGCGGCTTTCGCCAGACCCTTGGTGCGCAGCCAGTCAATAGCGGCTTCCATATCGCCATTGGTTTCGGTCAGCGCCTTTTTGGCATCCATCATGCCGACGCCCGAGCTGTCGCGCAGCTCTTTCACTTGTTTTGCTGTGATCGCCATCTTGGCTCTCCTATCAAAAATCGGTTGGCGCGCGAGGCCCCTGCCCCGCGCGGTTCTTACTTGGCCTCGGCGGCTTCGGCCTTTGCGGTTTCGACTTCGGCCTCGGCGGGCACGTCCTCGCCCACGGTCTCTTCCATCTCGCCGATGTCTACACCGGCGGCGCCCAACTGGGCAGCCATGCCATCGAGGGCGGCACGCGCGATCAGGTCGCAATAAAGCGCAATGGCGCGGGCGGCGTCGTCATTCCCCGGGATCGGGTAATCAATGCCGCGCGGGTCGGAGTTGGTGTCAAGCACCGCGATCACCGGAATACCCAGCTTCTTGGCTTCGGCAACCGCAAGGCTCTCTTTGTTGGTATCGACCACAAAGATCAGGTCCGGCGTGCCGCCCATCTCGCGGATACCCCCAAGGGAGGCCTGCAATTTGGCCTGCTGGCGGGTCATGCCTAGAAGCTCTTTCTTGGTCAGGCCCTCGCCGCCGTTCTCCAGCGCGTCATCCAGCTTTTTCAGCGTGGTGATCGAGTTGGAAATGGTTTTCCAGTTGGTGAGCATGCCGCCCAGCCAACGGTGGTTCACATAATATTGCGCCGAGCGCTCCGCCGCTTCCATGATCGCCTTGGAGGCCTGCCGCTTGGTGCCCACAAACAGAATTGAGCCGCCCTTGGCAACGGTTTGCTGCACCACGTTCAGCGCCGCATCGAGCAAGGGCACGGTTTGGGTGAGGTCCATAATATGGATGCCGTTACGTGCGCCGTAGATATACGGGCCCATGAGCGGGTTCCAGCGGTGGGTTTGGTGGCCAAAGTGAACGCCGGCCTCAAGCAGCTGGCGCAATGTGAACTCGGGTAGAGCCATTGGAATATCCTTTCCGGTTTGATCCTCGGCAGGGTGATGCGGCTTTCGCCAACCGGTGGACAGGCGGGGATGTCTCCCCCGCGCGCCCCAAACCCTGCCTGTGGTTTGAATAAGGGGCGTTTAGAGCAATCAAGCCGAGGGCGCAAGAGGAAAACCGATAAAATACGGGCTTGGGCAAGCAGACGCTACCCACACTGGATGACCGTGATTAACGTGCGCGCTTTCCGCTCGCATCCGGGAATATTTCCGAACGCTTTATATAGGTGTTACCTATTGTTTTTGCGTGTATATTCGCTTCTCTTGGCTATTTATTCTCCTAGGATAATAGAACGGTTTCCATCATAAGATGCGCAAGCATTTCCTATAGTTGAATATCACACTATTACAAAGCATTACCCCCTGTTGCGCAGCGAACGGTGGTGTAAGGCCCTGTTCATAAAGTTTTGTTAAAACTGTTCCCATGCCAGACAAAAG
>JALWPC010000639.1 GCA_026995265.1 Paracoccaceae bacterium | reverse complement strand
CGCGGGGTATAGGCCCGCAGGGCGTGCTGCACCCGGTTGCCAAGCTGGCCCAGAATATCCGAGGGCACGTCGTCGGGTTGCTGGGTGATGAAAAACACCCCCACCCCCTTGGAACGGATCAGCCGCGCCACCTGCTCCACCTTGTCAAGCAGCGCCTTCGGTGCGTCATCGAACAGAAGATGCGCTTCGTCAAAGAAGAACACGAATTTGGGCTTTTCCGGGTCGCCCACTTCAGGCAGGTTCTCGAACAGCTCCGAGAGCAGCCACAAAAGGAAAGTCGCATAAAGCCGTGGCGCGCCCATCAGGCGGTCGGCGGCCAGAATGTTCACCCGGCCCTGCCCTGAAGGGGTCGTCGCAATCATGTCTTCCAACTGCAGGGCCGGTTCGCCAAAAAACCGGCTGGCACCCTGGTTTTCCAACACCAGCAGGCGGCGCTGAATGGCCCCGATCGAGGCCTTGGAAATGTTGCCATAGCGCAGGCCGACCTTGTCGGCGTTCTCCCCGAGCCAGACCAGCAGAGATTGCAAATCCTTCAGGTCCAGAAGCAGCATCGACTCCTCGTCGGCCATGCGGAAGGCGATGTTCAGCACCCCCTCCTGCGCCTCGGAAAGCTCCAGCAGGCGGGCCAGCAACAGTGGCCCCATTTCCGAGATCGTGGTGCGCACCGGGTGGCCCTTTTCGCCGAACAGGTCCCAAAACGTTACCGGAAACGCCTCGTAGCCATAACCGGTGAAGCCGATCTTCTCGGCCCGCGCGATCAGCTTTTCGTGCAGCTTGTGCGCAGGCGACCCCGCTGCCGCCATGCCCGAGAGGTCACCCTTGACATCGGCCATGAACACCGGCACCCCCGCCTTGGAAAAGCTCTCGGCCAGAATTTGCAGGGTCACGGTTTTGCCCGTGCCCGTCGCCCCGGCGATCAACCCGTGACGGTTGGCATATTTCAGCAGCATTTCCATGGGCACATTGTAACCCTCGCCCGCGCCGCCTACAAAAATCCGGTCTTGTCCCATTTTTTAGCCCCTAAATTCTGTTTGGAAAATTCTACAAGAAATCCACGCAGAAAAACAGCCCAAATGCTGGCGAAAATTTGCCGAATTTAAACAGAGCCGTTGACTCCCGTGCCGCTTCCTGACACCAAAGCATTAACCGAATTAACATAAGGGATTGCAAAAAATGCGCCGAATTCTTGCCACCGTTTTGACCACCTCAAGCTTGCTGGGTTCCGCCGCTTTCGCGCAGGACAGCGAATTTCCGACCTCGCAGGAACTCGCTGACCAGGCCAACGGCACGGTCGCCCATTATGGAGATTGGGAAATCCGGTGTGCCGAAGACACCAGCGATTGCCGCATGGTTCAACTCGCGCTCGACGGGGAAGGCAACAGCGTGGTTAATGTAGCCATGCAGGTTTTGCCGGAAGGTGGCTCGGCCCAGCTCGGCGTGGTTATGCTTTCCCCGTTGCTCACCCTCCTGCCGCGTGGCATTTCTGTCGCGGTTGCAGACGGCGTGCCCGCTGCCTACCCCTTTAGCTGGTGCGACCGCCAAGGTTGTTACGCCCGCTTTGGCCTGACAGCGGCGCAAGTGGACGCGTTCAAAAGCGGGGCGGAGGCTATTATCAGCATCTTCGCAATCACGGACGCGGAAAACCCCGTGCACGCCACCCTATCGCTCAATGGCTTCACCGACGCCCTGGCGGACCTTTCAGCGCGATAACCGCATTCAACCCCCCAAAGGCAAAGGCATTGCTGAGTGTTGCGCTTGGCGATGCCTTTTTTGCGTGGTTCGGGATCACATCGAGATCGCAGGCCGGGTCCGGCTGATCATGGTTGATCGTCGGGGCCAGCACCCCCTCGCGCAGGGCCAGGATACAGGCCAGAAGCTCCACCGCCCCCGTCGCCCCGATCAGGTGCCCGTGCATGGATTTGGTCGAGGAAACCGGTGGGGCATCGGCCCCGAACACCGCCCTGATGGCCGCGCATTCCACCGCATCATTGCCCGCGGTGCCGGTGCCATGGGCGTTGATATAGCCAATGTCGGCGGGCGTTAGCCCCGCATCCTCCAGCGCCCCGCGCATGGCCCGCTCGGCCCCGCTCTGGTTGGGCATCACAATATCGCCCGCGTCCGCCGTCATGGCAAAGCCCGCCACCTCGGCCAAAATCTCGGCCCCGCGCGCCTCGGCCACCTCCAGCGCCTCGAACACGAACACCGCCGCGCCCTCGCCCTGCACCATGCCGTCGCGGTTGGCCGAAAACGGGCGGCAGCCGGTTTTGGACATCACCCGCAGCCCCTCCCACGCCTTTATGCCGCCAAAGCACAGCATGGCCTCCGCGCCCCCCGTGAGCATCGCATCCGCCAGCCCCGCGCGGATCAGATGAAAAGCCTGCCCCATGGCGTGGTTGCTTGAGGCGCAGGCGGTGGAGACCGTATAGCCCGGCCCTGTCGCCCCGAACAGCATCGAAAGATGGCTGGCGGCGGCGTTGTTCATCAGGCGCGGCACCACAAACGGGTGCACGCGGTTTTTGCCCTCCGCAAACACCTTGCGGAAATTCTCGTTTTGCGTGTGCAGCCCGCCCCCCGAGGTGCCCAGCACCACACCGCATTGCGGCCCCGCCAGCCATCTTTCGATGC
>JALWPC010000638.1 GCA_026995265.1 Paracoccaceae bacterium | reverse complement strand
TGGCTTTGCACCTTTTTCATGGCCGCCACCAGCGCCGCTGGCCCGCCCGCATAGCCGATGCGCCAGCCGGTCATGGCATAGGCCTTGGAGACCCCGTTCACCGTCAGGGTGCGCTCATAAAGCTGCGGCTCCACCTCGGCGGGGGTGCAAAAATCAAACCCGGGGAAGGCGATATGCTCATACATATCGTCTGACATCACCCACACCTGCGGGTGGCGCAGGAGCACATCGGTGAGGGCCTTGAGCTCGGCGCGGGTATAGCCCGCGCCTGTGGGGTTGCTCGGCGAGTTGAAGATCAGCCATTTGGTGCGGGGCGTAATGGCCGCCTCCAGCGCCTCGGGGGTCATCTTGAAGCCCGTTGCTTCGGGGCATTCCACCACTACGGGCGTGCCGTCACACATCAGCACCATATCGGGGTAGCTCACCCAATAGGGCGCGGGGATGATCACTTCGTCGCCGGCGTTGAGCGTCGCAAACAGCGCGTTGAACAGCACCTGTTTGCCACCCGTTGAAACGATCACTTGGTTGGGCGCATAGGCCAGCCCGTTATCACGCTTGAACTTTTCAATAATCGCCGCCTTCAACTCGGGAATGCCATCGGGCGCGGTGTAGCGGGTTTTGCCCGCGTCAATCGCCGCCTTGGCGGCGTCGCGAATATTGACCGGTGTGTCAAAATCCGGCTCTCCGGCGCTGAGCGCAATCACGTCGGCCCCGGCGGCCTTCATCTCGGCGGCTTTGGTGGAAATCGCGATGGTGGGCGAGGGTTTAACGGCGGCGAGGCGGTCGGCGAGGAAGGTCATTCTGGGCTCCTGAAACTACCGGCTGGTTTTGCTGCAATTCGCTGGCCAATGTCAACGGGCCAACCTGCCCCGAAATCCGCGCGCGGTAAACAAACTGCGCCTCCAGCACCCGCATGACGTAGTTGCGGGTCTCGCGATAGGGGATGTGCTCGATCCAGTCCACCGCATCGACGCTCTCCTGGCGCGGGTCGCCGTAATCCTTTATCCAGCGCTCAACGCGGCTGGGCCCGGCGTTATAGGCCGCCGCGGCGAGCAGCACCGAGCCGTTAAACCGCTCCAGCATTTGCGCAAGGTAGGCCGTGCCGATGCGGGCGTTATACTGCCAATCCGCCCCGAGACGGGCCGTCGAAAAACCGATATTCAGCGCCCGCGCCACCTTTTTGGCGGTGGCGGGCATCACCTGCATCAACCCCAAAGCGCCAACGGGGCTGCGGGCGGCGGGGTTCATCTCGCTTTCCTGCCGCGCAATGGCCATGGCCAGCTCGGGGGGCACAGCCTCGGCAAACTCAGCCAGCGGGTGCAGGGGGTAGTAAGGCGCGGGCAGCACGTCGCCCCGCGTGGCCGCCCCCTTGGCGATGCGCAGGGCAATGTGGGGCTCATCAAGATCAAGCAAAAGCTGCGCCAACGTGGCGCGCCCGCGCAGGCCCATGCGGCTGGCGGCAAGGGTCAGGAACATCTTGGCCCGCGCGGGCTCTCCGGCAAAGTAAAACAGCACGCCCGCGCGCACCACCTCGTCGGCCAGAAAGGGGGCTGTGGTCCAGTCCGGCGGGAATTCCGGCCCCGCCAGCGCCGGGTCCGGCGCGGCCCCGATGCGGCTGGCGGCAAGCTGGCCGTAAAAGCTGGTTTGAAAGCGCGCGCCCATGGCAAAGGCATTGTAGGCGCTGGCCGTGTCTCCGGCGGCGAGATAGGCCTCCCCCAGCCAATAGCCCGCACGGCCCATGGAAATGGGCGAGGCAATGGCTTCGCGGAAGCGCTGGAAATGCTGCACGGCACGGGCGGCATTGCCGAGCTTGCGCAGGCTCAGATAGCCCGCGAGCCATTCGAGGTCGGCGTAATTGCTGCCGCCGGTCAGCCGGTGGCTGCTGGCAATCCGGTAGGCCAGTTCCGCATCGCCTGCGCGCATGGCGCGGCGGGCATAGGAGCGGCGGCGGCTGGCCCATTTCTCGGGGCGCCCAAGGTGCGCGGCGCTGTCCGAACGGGCGAGCAGCAGTTCCACCGCGCTGTCATCATAGCCCTTTTTGGCCCGCCAGACAAAACGGTCATAAACCAGCCCCGCATCATTTTGCAGGTTCCGCGGAATGGCGGCAATCAGGGCATCGACCCCGCGGCGGTCCTCCTGCAGGGCCAGCCGCGCATTGGCCAGGGCGCGGTGACCGGCATTGACCAGCACCAGCATCTCGCGGGCGGCGCTGCGCTGGCCTGCCCAAAGCAGATGGTCGAGCCGGTCCCAATGGGCGGCTTGCAGGGTGGGGCCATAGGCCTGCAGAAAGGCAACACGGCTTTCCGGGCTCAGCACCATGTCGCGCCATGCCCGCAAGACCAGCGCCCGCCCCTCGTCGGGGGGCAGGGCGGCCGCGAGACGCAACACCCCCTGCCCCGTTTGCGGCGCGCGGGCCGAGAAATAGGCCCGCACGCGACCTTCAGACAAGCTGTCGGGCATCACCGCCTCGCCCTTGCGGGCGATTTTTGCCAGGTCCGGCCAGTCGGCGTGATCTGTGAGAAACTGCTCGTATTCGGCAAAGATCCCGTCGCCGGCGCGCAGGCGATACCAGGTGATAATATCCAGCGCAACCGGGTCCGATACCCTGGCGGCCCGCGCCCCGGCCCCCTCCCAATCGCTCTGCACCACTGCCTCGATGGCCGAGGCGAATTGCGCGCCGTCTTCCTGCGGGGTCTGGGCCCGCACGGGGGAAATAGCCAGCATCAATGCGGCCAAAATCGCTAATTTCATCAAACTGCCTGCTCTTTTCTGCACGCCTAGCACAAAAACCGGCCCGCGTCTTGCCCTTTAACGCGCCCCGGCCCTCACAAACGCGGGAAATTGCTCAATTATGGCGGCCCTGTCGGCGGCGTAGCGGGCTTTGAGAGCGCGCAAAGTGGCCTCGTCCCAGAACCCCTCCAGCAACGGGGGCTGTTTGAAGCGCTTCCAGGTGCGGATCTCGTCGGCCCGCGCCGCGTCCCCCGCTGCCACCGCCTGTTCATAAAGCATGGTCTGGCGGGCCGACATCGACCGGTTCCAGCGGTAATCGGGGTTGAAGGCCAGATCGTCGGCCATAGGCCCGAGGATCGCGCGAAGCTGGGTGTGACCAAAGCGCGGGTCCGGGGCGTATTCGCTGATCACCAGCGGGCTGTCGGGGAAGGCGGCGGCCACCTCGCCCAGCACATCCCCCCAGCCACGCGCCAGCCCCAGCACCAGTTCCGCCAGCAGGGGGCGGGGCAGCACCATGCGCCCGGGGGCCAGCCAACGCCCGTAGGCCGAGGCGAAAAAGCTCTCGTAAGGGCGAATGGCGATAACGATTTTGGCCGGGTCCACAGGCAGCATCGCCCGCAGTTTTGCCAGCCGTCGCGCGGTATCGGGGTAAAACCGGCCGTGCCGGAAGATACTGTTGAGAAAGCCGAGCAGGTTTTCATCGGAGATCACAACCGTTTCGGCCTTCGCCCCGTTCATCAGCGCCCGAAACCCCGTCCGCAGCGCGGGGATACGCGCCCCCAAAGGCCTGGTGAGCGCCGTATTCACCGCCTCCTGGCTTGGCGCGGCTATCCCCGCCGCCGCCAGAAGCGCCAGATTTTTCTGCATCACCCCCTGCACATGGGTGCTGGCGGTGCGGTGGGCGCCAAGATGAAGAATGATCTGCGTCACGGTGAATCCTTTGTTGGCCCCACGCTAGCGCCCGCCCCCGCCTTTCGCAAGCTTGCCGCTTGCGAAAGTGGGCGTTCTCCGCTAGGGTCGCGCCGCTTGCGCATGGTGCGCCGGCCTAACCCCCTATCCATGGAGGCACTTATGTTTACAGGGTCCATTCCCGCGCTCGTAACCCCATTCACCAATGGCGAGGTAGACAAACAGGCGCTCAAGGATCTGGTGGACTGGCATGTGGCGGAAGGCAGCGCGGGGGTCGTGCCGGTGGGCACCACGGGCGAAAGCCCCACGCTCAGCCATGAGGAACACCGCGATGTGGTGCGGATTTGTGTGGAAACGGCAGCGGGCCGCATTCCGGTGATTGCGGGGGCGGGCAGCAACTCCACCCGCGAGGCCACCAGCCTGACGCAATTTGCCCAGGAGGTAGGGGCGGATGCGGCGCTGGTGGTAACGCCCTACTACAACAAACCCACCCAGCGCGGCCTGCTGGCCCATTACGAGGCGATTCTGGAAAGCACCGATATTCCGATCATCATCTATAATATCCCCGGGCGCTCTGTCATTGATATGACGCCGGAAACCATGGGCCAACTTGCCCAGCACAAAAACATCATCGGGGTGAAGGATGCCACCGGCGACATCACCCGCGTATCCCACCAACGCGCCACCTGCGGGCCGGATTTCTGCCAGCTCTCCGGCGAGGATGCCTCGGCGCTCGGGTTTAACGCCCATGGCGGGGTGGGCTGCATTTCGGTCACCGCCAATGTCGCGCCCAAGCTGTGCGCCCAGTTTCAGGCTGCCACCCTGAGGGGCGATTACAAGGCGGCGCTGGCCCTTCAGGACAAGCTCCTGCCGCTGCATACCGCGCTCTTTGTCGAGCCGGGCGTGGCCGGGGCCAAATACGCGCTCTCGCTGTTGGGCAAATGCAATGAAGACGTGCGCCGCCCGCTGACCCCGCTGCAAGACAGCACCAAAGCCCAGATCCGGGCAGCCATGGCGAGCGCGGGCCTGCTTTAAGCGGGCGCGCAACGGCTTACTGGACATCACCGGCGGGGGAGACTACACCTCCCCCATGGCACCCAAAGGCAAAAAGAACCCGAATAACAAGAGCGTCGCGGAGAACCGCAAGGCGCGCTATAACTACGCCATCGAGGACACGCTGGAATGCGGGCTGGTGCTGGAAGGCTCGGAGGTGAAAGCCATGCGCACCGGCGGGGTGAATATCGCCGAAAGTTACGCCAGTATCGAGGATGGCGAATTGTGGCTGATCAACGCCCATGTGCCCAAATATGAGCAGGCGAAAACCTTTCAGCATGAAGAGCGGCGCAAACGCAAGCTGCTGGTGAGCAGGAAAGAGCTGGCCAATCTGCACAAGAATGTGGGGCGTCAGGGCATGACCCTGGTGCCGCTGAAAATCTATTTCAACGACAAGGGCCGCGCCAAGCTGCTGCTCGGCATCGCCAGGGGTAAGAAGATGCACGACAAACGCGCCACCGAGAAAAAACGCGACTGGCAAAAGCAACAGGGCCGGATATTGCGGGACCGAGGCTAGCCAAGCAGCGCTTCGGGTGCAGCGCGGCGCGGGTGCGGCCTCGCCAAGCACAAAATGCCTGACGCGCCGCATCAGGACTTTTCGACTCAGCGCCAACTTTCCCCCAAGGGCACCAGCAAATTTCCGCGCAGGGCGCTTTCGCCGCCTCCGGCTCTGTTGCACCGCAATACACGCATTGCGTGATGTTGAAACCATTGAAAAATTCCATGAAATCGGGCCTTCGCCTCACAAAACCCATACGGATTTGTGAGCGACATTTTACCGCACTTCGTTTGACCTGCGGCCAAAACAGGCGTTCAAAAACGGCATGTGAAACCACATTGGAGTTATAAAATGAAACGCACGCCAAACAGATTATCCGCCCTCAAAACCAGCGCAGCGCTGTTGCTCTCCGCCAGCCTGCTGGGCACCGTCCCCTTCCAGGTAATGGCGCAGGAGGCCATGGGGTTCACCTCGACCGATGCTGAAGAAGAGGGCTACTGGTATTCCCGCTACAACCTTGGCAACCTCGTTATGCGCTCGGGCATGGGGCAGGTGGTTGTGCCGGACAAAAAGCTGATCCTGATGGCCATGGCGGCCGTTGACGCCGATTTTGACAAGGCCCAGTTCATGGCCCACAACACCGGCTATGGCGATGGCGACCACGTCACCCCACCCAAAAACGTCGCCCCGATTGCCACGGTTTATAAAAGCGGCGACCCGCATTACATCACCCAGTTCAACCCGCCCGATTTCGGCACCCAGCGCTGGGACCAGGCCAAAATGGATACCACCCTCACCGGCCTTGCCAACGGTTTTACCATTCTGAAAGAGACCGAATGGGCGCGCCAGTTCCATGTGGATGACCATTTCGGCACGCCGGAGTCCGATTTCGGGGCCTATTGGCGCTTTGTCGGCATGGTGATGACCATGAACGCCAAAATGCAAACCGGTTCTTTCCTGAAAAACATGGACGCTTATGACCTCTCGAATGGTGGAGATGCCGCCATGCTCATGGCGATTTCCGACCTTGCAGACATGCTTTCGGTGGATCAGGTGGCCCATTCAGACGTGCCTAACCGCTATCGCGACCCCGAAAGAGCGGCGATGTTCTCGCAAGGGGCCGACAAGCTCGCCGGCATGGTTATGGCAAGCGAGCCTGACAGCATTCGCGGGGCGTCTCTCGCGATCCAGTCTCTGGTTTGGTATGCCGCAAAAACCGACAATGTGGAAAACAAGGCAAAGGCCATGCAAAAGGTCGCCAGCCTCGCCGCCAGCCTTGAAGCGATGACCCCGAATGATGCCGCCGAGCAGGCCAATATGCTGCGCGGGCTGATTGAAGCCAAGCGCACGCTGGGCATTGACCACGGCACCATCATGGCATTGGCCGCCGATTTCATCGGCGGGTTTGATTTCGAAAAAGGCGGCTTTGGCAATCAGGATGTCTATACCATCGACGACTTCGGCGCGATCATGGGCGCGCTCAATGCCCTGCGCATTTTCGAAACGGCGGACGTGGACGCGGACGCTGTCAACGAGGTATTTACCTCCTTCTGGGAAAACGTGATGAACAAAGGCGGGTTGCTGCAATCGGCACCACCCATCTTCATCGCCAAATCCCCGTTTGAATTCGAGGGCGAGCCACCGCTCTACTTCCGCTATGACCAAAGCCAGCCCGTGCCGCCAATGGCGGGCGGAGATTTCGGCATTGCACCGGTCTTTGCCACGTCGGTGGGCTATAGCAACGGCGCGTGGTCGGTGGTGGATGGCACCTTTGACACCGCCGGGGCCATGCACGCATCCAACGAAATGATCTGGTTCCACTATGACGAGATTAACGGCTTCCCGGAAGTGGACCTTTCGGACGTTATCAAATAACGGCGGCACCTGTCGGGCACCCGATTTGCCCGACAACGCAATGGCCCCCGCCTGCATGGGCGGGGGCTAATTTTCTCGGAAAGCGCGGTTAAAGTAGTTGGCCAGCGGTTTGATCAGATAGGATAGCGGCGTGCGGTCCGAGGTTTTTATGAAGGCTTCCACCGGCATCCCGGGGAGAATTTCCAGGCCGCCAAGCTTTTCCAGCTCGCCTTCATCGGGGCGCAATTCGGCCGTGTAAAAGCTTTTGCCGGTGCGATCATCCACAAATACATCAGGGGAAACATTTGCCACTGTGGCAAAAACTTCCGGCGTGGTGCGTTGGTCAAAGGTGGTGAACCGCAGGGTGGCGGGCTGGCCAAGGCGGATCTGGTCAATATGTTGGGTCGGGATCTGGGTGCGCACAACCAAAGGCTCGTCTTGCGGGACAATATACATAATCGGTTTTGCCGGTTGCACCACTGCGCGGGCAGTGTGCACCGCAAGGCCATAAACCACCCCCGCACGGGGGGCGCGCAGGGTCATGCGGTCCAGCACTTCCAGCAGAGATAACCGGTTTTGCCGCAGTTCGATTTCGCGCGGTTGCAGGTCTCTGAGCGCCGTAATCGCCTTTTCCCGCAGGCTGGAGGCCAGCTTCAGGCGCTCGATTTCGATCTCGGCCAAACGGCCACGCGCCTGGGCAATGGTCGCATCCATCGCACCGATGCGCCCATCAAAGCTGGCGACCTCGCGCCTGAGCGCCGAAACGCGGCTGGCCTGTGTCAGCCCGTTATCCAGCAAAGACTGCTGGTCGGCCAGTTCTTGCTGCAATAGCGCCGCCTGGTCTTTAAGCGCATTCAACTGCGCCTGAGAACCCTCTATCTGGTTATTGATCTGCCGGCTGCGCTCGTTCCACTGCGAAATCTGTTCACCAAGGGAAACCCGCCGCGCCGCAAACAAAGCGCTCTGGCCCTGCATCAGCTCGGCCACCCTGGGCGAGGTTTTCGCGGCCTCGACCAACTCCGGCTCAAAGGTGATGCGCTCGGCCCCGTCCCGCTCGGCAAGCAGGCGGCTTTTTTGCCCGAGCAACTCGTAAAGCTGCCCTTCCGTGGTTGCCAGTTTGGACCGGGTGAGCACGGAATCAAAGCGCAAAAGCGGGTCTCCTGCGGCCACGTGGTCCCCGTTGGCCACCAGAATCTCGGCCACAACACCGCCTTGCGGGTGCTGCACAATCTGGCGGTTGCTTTCCAGCTCCACCCTTCCCGAGGTTACAATCGCACCGGCAATTTCTGTGGTGGTGGACCAGTAAACCAGCCCGCCCAGCAGGCCGACAAGCGCCAGCATACCCAGCGCCACAAAGCGGGCGGTGCTCCATTTTTTGCGCGCGCTCATGGCTGCCCTTTCGGGGCCATTTCGCCCGCTATGGTCCGGTAATTCTGTGTCATGGCCTGAATAACCTCGTCCCGCGGACCAAACTTGGCGACCACCCCTTCCGAAAGCACCAGCGCCAGATCACAGGCCGCTATGCCCGAGGGCCGGTGCGCCATGATCACCACGGCGCCGCCCTTGGCCTTGAAACCCTCAATCGCCTTATCAAGCGCGATGCCGCCATGGGAATCAAGGTTGGAGTTTGGTTCATCGAGCACCAGCAGCACGGGGTTATCATACAGCGCCCGGGCCAGCCCGATGCGCTGCTTTTGCCCGCCCGAAAGCCGCGCCCCGCCGTTGATTTTGGTATCATAGCCCTGCGGCAGCTTCAGAATCATCTCGTGGGCATCGGCCAGCTTGGCGGCCTCGATCACTTTTTCTGAATCCGGAGCCTCGGAGAGTCGCGCGATATTCTCTGAAATCGTGCCGTCAAACAGCGCCACGTCTTGCGGCAGGTAGCCGATATAGTGCCCAAGGTCATCGGCGTTATACTGGTCCAGCGCCGCACCGTCGAGGCGGATTTTGCCGGAAACCACCGGCCAGATGCCGGTCAGCACCCGCGCAAGCGTGGATTTGCCCGAGGCACTTTCCCCGATCACCGCAAGCGCCTGCCCGGGCTCCACCCGAAAGCTCACCATGCGCAGCGTGGCGATATTTTCCCCCGGCGGCACCACGGTAACCTTGGAAAGCTCCAGATAGGCCCTGGGGCGGGGCAGGTCTGTGCGCGCGGGCGGCTCGGGAATGGCTCCGAGCATCAGGGAAAGGGCCTTGCGCCCCTGACGGGCCCGCTGCACCAGCGACCATTGGCCAATGGCCTGCTCCACAGGGGCCAGAGCGCGGCCCATCAGGATAGACCCCGCGATCATCGCCCCCGCTGTCATCTGGTTTTGCAGCACCAGATACGCGCCAAGCGCCAGCATGGCGGATTGCAAAAACAATCGCAGGGTTTTGGTCAGCGTGGTGAAAAACCCTGTGCGGTGCGCCGCCCGCGTCGCGCTTTCCAACGCCGCCGCGCGGGCTTTGCCCCACCGGCTCAGCGCCGCTTTTTGCATCCCCAGCCCGTGCACCGCCTCGGACTGGGCGCGGAAGCTTTCAGACAGCGCATGCGCCTGCGCCGCGTCGCGGCTGGCTTCCAGCACCGGCCGGCGGGTGAGGTATTGGTTGAGGAAGGTCAGCACCACCAAAATCGCCCCGCCCCCCAGCGCCAACCAGCCAAGCTGCCAATGAAAAGTGAAAATCGCAAACAGGAAAACCGGGGTCCACGGGAGGTCAAATACCGCAAACAGCGCGGGTGAGGCCAGCAGGCGCTGCATGGCTTCAAGGTCTTGCAGCGCCGAATCAGGGCGCGCACGCGCCTCGGCAGAAACCGCCCGTTTCAGGGTGGCGGCAAAAACCCGTTCGTCCAGCGCGTCCTGCACCCCTGCCCCGATTTGGGCGGCAATGCGCCCGCGGGCAAAATCCAGCATCCCCATGATGCCATAGAGCAACACAACCAAAAGGGTGAGCGCCACCAGTGTTTCCTGCGAGCGCGACCCGAGCACCCGATCATAGATTTGCAGCATAAAAAGCGGGCCGGTGAGCATAAGCAGGTTGGCAAAAACGCTAAAAACGCCGATCGAGAAAATCGACCAGTTCCAGCGTTTGATAACGGCTGAAATTTCCCGATTGCCGAGCTTCATTAGCCGGGTATGATCCATTTATCGCCCTTTACCTTTGCGCGACCATTTGCCTGCGCTGAAAAATTAGCCTTTCCGGCTCACTCGATAATCTGGTATAAATACCTGAATAGCAATTATACGAGCATATATTTAAAGCTCCTTTACGGAATAATGGGTATGACCGCAAAAGTAAAAATTTTAAAATGGGTGATGAGTGGACTTCTGGTTTCGGCTATCGGGGCCTGTGCCTCGGGGCAAACCAACCTCGCCAAT